>CAYRPT010000209.1:0-1836 GCA_964425895.1 uncultured Solibacteraceae bacterium
ACTTCGTTGCCGCCTTCGAACCGGCCGTTCTCGTATTCAAACCGCCATGACGGCTGCCCGCGCCGCGCGGCGGGCTTCGGCTCGGCAGCGTCGTAGAGCGCCCGCCGGTCCTCCTCGTCCAGGGTTCGCCAGTAGATCTCGGCGTACAGCGCCTCGAACAAGCCGTCGGCCGCTTCCGGCGCCGCCTCGTAAGGACCGTTGTCGCCGTACTTGTTCAGGAAACGGCGCCCGGATTCCGTCTGGACACGGTTCTCGAGCAGCAGGCGCCCCTGAACCCGCAAGGGCTCGATGTACTCCTCTCCACCGAGCAACGCGGCGTTCCGGAAGCCGATGCGCACGCCGCGGCCGAGGATGAACCATCCGCCGAAGGTCCAGTTCCAACCCATCAGGCCGCCGTACCATTTCCCGTTCCATCCCTCGCCGACCTGGCCGTTCAGCCCGACGATGGAGGGCACCCACCCGCCGTTCGCCGCCGCCCGGTCCCGCCACGCGCCCATGTATTCGAGTGCCCAGTCCCGGTAGTGCGCGTCGCCGGTCAGCATGAAGGCGTTGGCCGCCAGGCTGGTGGAGACCATGTTCATCGGGACGTCGCCCTTCACCTGAGTCCAGTCGCCGGATTGGCGGAAGTAGTGATGGTCTTCCCGGTCGCCCCAGTACTCGGGCGTCGCTTCGAGCTTCGGTCCGCGGCTGCCGTTCAGGATGCTGCGGATGATCTTGTGTTGGGGGTCGTAGTCGCCGGTTTTCTCGCCGCGGCCGGTGTAAAAGTTGGCGAAGCGCAGCGTTCGCTCGACCGTAAGGGCGTCGTCCGGCTCGGCCAGGGGAAGGAGCAGGAAGGGCGCCAACCCCTCGCCGGTGTGTTCCCAGTCGAACGACGTGATGAACTCGCGGTGGAACATCTTCAGCGCCGTGTATTGCCGGAGGTGCCCTTGCCAGACGAATTTCACCAAGTCGAGTGACTTGCGCGGCCCACCCAGTACGTACACCAGCGGCCAATTGTAGTAGTTCTCCATCGCGTCGTCCGGTCCGTCGGCGCCGCCCCAATGCTCGACGCACTCGAAGTACCCGTTCGCCGGGTTCACGAAACGCGCCGCGAAGCGCTCCAAAAGCCGGGCGTTTTCCTCGAGCAGCGCGCGCTCCATGAGCGCCCACGCCGGGGGCTCCAACGGAGAGGCGAGCTTCACCACCGGCGGCTGCGCGCCGGCGGCGCCCGAGAAGGATGAAACGGCCAGTCCGACGGCCAGCGGCGGGATAAGAAAGGATGCCGGGAAATCCATACGGGTTCCATGATATACCGCGCTCCCGCGGGATTCCGATCGAGCCCTGGTCCGCCGGGCGCCAAGAAATCAAGACGCAAGACAAGGCAAGGACAGCAATGCTCTCCAGGGAACATTCTTGAATGTTCCCTTTCATCAATGACGTGCGGCCCCTGCGCCGGAGGCGCGCCGCCGCGCGGTTAGCGCTCCGAACAACGGAAAGGGAAAAGACTGTATTCAGTCCGCCCCGGTCAGGCGAAGCCACTGTCCCTGGTGGAAGTAGTGAACCACCGATGCCTTCTCGACGAACGCGTCGTCGATTCCCAGGTGATCTATTTCCGGCGGTGTCACGCCTCCATAGGCCTGGTGGTGATCGAGAATGAACTTGCGGCCGGCCACTCCGATCATCCTGGAGTAGCCCATGCGGCCCTGGCCCATTCCCTGGAGGTATCCCTGATCCTCGCCCGGCGCGATCTCCGCCACGTCCCGGGCCTCGCCCCTCCAGAAGACCAGGATGGTCGAGGAACCATTGACCGAGCACAGGACCGCCCAATCCGTTTGGCCGGGCCTGGCGAATTCACCG
>CAYRPT010000209.1:1846-6906 GCA_964425895.1 uncultured Solibacteraceae bacterium
CGACATTGTGCGGACGCTCGTCATATGCGGTTTGCGGGATCAGACAGCCCCGGCGCTCCAGGTGGTGGGTTACAGCGGGAGGCAGATTGGGAAAGGCCCTTGGCACCAGGCGCCGGATGTCGCGCTCGGCCGCCTGCCACCGTTTCCGGTCCTCTTCCATGGCTCGCCTGGCTTTCTCCGCACCGGCCGCCATGATCGGTGAGACACCTCGTGGGCCGGCTGGTGGACGGCTCTCCGCCGCGCGCAATGCCTCCTGGAAATACGGAATCATCGGCATGGGACCGGAGAGCTCCGCATCATTCGGCGCCAGCTCGCGAGCCCTCCGGTTCAGGTTCGTCGCGAACTGGAACAGCTCGGGATCCACGGGACCACCGACGGTTGCGCGCATCGCGATGTTCGGAATGGCGGCGCCCGCGCCCGCCAGGACCGCCGGGTTCGTTTGAGCTTCGAGCTCCCGCCGTGCCTGGCCGGCGACACGCTCCCTGTCCGCCGCAGAGACTTCGGCCGAGCTATCGCCCCGCATCGAGTCGAGCCCGAGCAGTTCCAACGCATAGAGGAAGCCCAGATTCGCGGCGAGCCGGCGGTCGTCCGGGTTCTTGGCCATAGCCAGCCGTAGTTCACTCTCCGCCTGGGCCTTGTCTTCCCGGAAGATTGCCCAGATCCGCTCCAACTCCTGGGATTGCCGCACCGATGGCTGGGGCGCGGAAGAGATCCGAGCGATCGCGACCTGCGACCTCGCAACCGGAGCCGCGAGAACCATCCCCAAGACGGCGAGGATTGCGGATTCGGTGTTCATAGAACGGACGGATGCTCCTTTCGCTCGGACGGTTTACGGTTCGCTTCGGTTTCCGAATACGGCGACCGGTCCCGCCCTCGCTACTGGCATCCGAGGCGGTCTCGCCGGCGGATTGGCTTTGCTGGTCACTCGATGGCCGCCCGGCTCAAGTGCCCGGATTTTTATTTCGCTTCGAGGAGATGTCGTTTGTTTTCAGTGTCATGCGATGGGGTCTAGGCTGCCGCCGGGCGGGCCGCACGTCGCTTGACGGCCGGCCGTTTCATCAGGGCAACCTCGACGGCGTTGCTAGAACGATTCTATGGGACCTGCCAAGCGCAATCGAGTCCGGGCGGGTGGCAGCCGCCTCGGCAGGAAGGGGATAGGCTCGGCGGGTAAGACGTGACTCTATGAATGCCCGGGCGCAGTCGTGCCGAGAGCGGCGCTTCCGCCGGCATGACTGCCGGCGTTGCACGCCTGGCGGCGCGCTCCACGCGGGAGGGTGGAGCGGACAGTCATGCCCGCGACGGTTGGGGTATGGCGCCGTGTCGGCACTCCTGCCGAAGTGACCTGTGGGGGAGCTTGGGCGGCTGCCCGGGGCCATCTACTCCGCGGGAGGGCGGCCCCGGCCCATAACCCGCAACAGGCGATCCGGGTAGTCGGTCATAATGCCGTGAACCCCCAGATCCAGAAGCCGTTTCATATGGGTTTCGTCGTTGATGGTCCATACATGCATCCGGACGTTGCGCCGGCGCGCGAGATCGAGAAAGGATGACTCGGCGATTGTCCGGCCGCCCGCGTCTTCGGGTGTCTGGAGGGCGACCGCGGGGCTCCGGAAGAGGCTCGCGAGTCCGGCGCGGTGGAGCGCGTGCAGCGCCACTGCCTCTCGCGCGGTGGCGCTCGTCGCAACCGATGGGCACGCGCGCCGGAAAGCGGCCATAGCATCGTGGCCGAATGACGCGACCAGAACGCGGCGGGCCGACGCCCCCATCCGGACCAGCCGGCAGAGTTCTACGGCGAGCGCCGGGCTGAACTCCTTCATCTCGAGGTTCAGGAGCGCGCCCGGAAGCCGGGACAGGACATCCGCGAGCGCCGGCACAGTGAGCCCCCGCCCCCGGAATGGGTAGGCGCCGGACCCGTCGTCGAAGCGGTATCCCGCGTCCAGCCGCCGGATGGCGGCAAAGGTCGCGCCGGCGACGCGCCCCGTACCGTTGGTGGTTCGGTCCAGCGTGTCGTCGTGCAGCACCACGATGACGCCATCGGAGGTGGCGCGCAGGTCCATCTCGAGCACGTCGACTCCGAGTTCCAGGGCTCTTTCGAGGGCGTACAGGGTGTTCTCGGGCCAAAGCCCACGACCGCCCCGGTGGGCGATCACCCACGGGCCCGGGCGGGCGAAGAACGGATGCTCGGGAACTTTCTCATGCGGGTGAAGAGCCGCAAAGTAAAGGTACACTCCGGCCACCGCCGCGGCAGTCAGCAGGAAGCGGCGCAGCCAACGCACGAGCGCATTCTACCGTGGGGCGCGCAGGCGCGGATAGCGGACGGCCTACGCAACCGCCGTTCCAGACGACTCCTGTTCCATGCGGATGCCTTCCACCCGGAGCGCCGGTTACTGCATCCTCCAGCGTGTCCAGGCTTCCAGGAAATCCTTGCCGCGATACCGCGTTGTCCGGGCATCCACCCTCTCGACACCGGGAGGCAAGGCCGCTTCGGGCGCGGGCGTGGAACGCGTGGTGCGCTCGACCTCAATGGTAACCGGGCCCTCGATCCGGTACGGAGGAACTGACTCGAGCCGCTTGAACGCCGCCGCCGCTTTCTGTTCGATCAGCTTCTGCGCCGCCTCGGCCGACAGCGAGAGGCAGGCGTAGTAGCCGAGTCCCTCCTTGACCACCGCCAGCTCCGCCTCCGGGACGATCGCCTTGAGATCATCCGCGGCCGCCTGGTCGCCCGTCAGCAGAATCACCGGCACGCCAAACCAGCCCGCCAGGGCGGCCCGAGTCTCGATTTCGCCGACCTCGGCGCCGTTCATGAGGATCTTCTGGATCCCCAGGGAACTGTAGCTGTGGGCCATCACGGCGGCCGTCCGGTTCGCTCGCGCGTGCTGGCCAATGAAAGCGACGGCCGCGTACTTTCGCTCCATCAGCATCGTGGGACCAAGAGAGCCGATGATCAGCCTGGCCCGCGGATTGAGGGTCAACGCGGACAGTGTACGGCTGCCATCGTGGCCGTCCCACACGACCACCTCCTCAGCGCCGGCGGACAGGAACCCTCGCACCGCGGCGTTGATCTCGCCGGTGAGGAGTTTCTGCATCTCGGTGTTCTCCGGATCCGCCTGCTCCTGCCGGCAGACGCCGGCCACGCCTTCGGCGTCCGTGATCAAAAAGACGGACTTCCCAGCCTGGGCGGATAGGGCGCAACAGACAGCCAGGGTGACGATCGTCACGCGTGCGGGCACCATGGAATCCAATGTACCGCGGGCGCCGACGTTCACCGGCAGTCCCGCCGGCGGAAGCACACCGCGGGGCGCACGACGGCCCGTATGCGAGCTCTGGTGAGCTGCTCCACGCCCCCATGCGGCCACCGGCAATTGTCTCTTTATTTCGCGAGCCTCAATCATTCCGGCCCGTGCGGCGCAGTTTTGCTCCGTGGCTTTCGAGGAACGCGAGCACCCTTTCCGTGGCCGCGGGAGCGATGCGGTCCTCCAGCCGGCTGATCCGGTCGCCGTCAAACCAGGCGCGCTCTTCGCCCTCCAGGACGAGAGCGGGTGCGCCTTCGACGCGGTAGGTTACGCGCCAGCTCATCCAGACAACGCCGTCTCGCTCTTCAGGTCCTTCGACGAACTGCACCTCGCGTGCATCGAAGCGGCGGTCGAAGCCGTCGAGAGACTCTTTGAACGCTTCGAGAACAGCCGCCCGGCCCTGATGGAGGGCGCCGAAGGGCGGCCCCGCAACGGTTTCGTACACGGCTCCGTCGGCGAAGAACGGTTCGACGACGCTCCACTCATCGGTGCGAAATGCTCGCTCGAAAGCCTGGGCGTATTCGAGGAACCTGCTTGTTGCGCTCATGCCGGCCGGCGCTCCTTCCCGGGGTAACCATGCTCCACTATCTCACTTCACCGGTCCGCCCGGGCGGTAGTCCTGAAGGATGAAGTTGTCGTATTGCGGTGTAGGTTCGAAGTAGCCCGGCACCCGAAGGTGCTGCCTGACGACTTCCTCGTTCAGCTCCAACCCCAGGCCCGGGGCCTCGGGCACAGCAATGTAGCCATCCTGGATCAACGGCTTCGGGACGCCCGTTACCAGGTCCTGCCACCAGGGGAGATCCAGGTAGACGTTGTTCCTCTCGAGAGCCATGAAATCCCGCATCGTGGCGATGGCGTGAACGTCCGCGATCGTGCCCAGCGGTGACACACAGCAATGCACGGCCGCCGGAATGCTCCTCATCGCCGCGTAATCCGCGATGCGTTTGGTCTCCCGGATGCCTCCCGCGGTGAGCGGTTCGATGTGGACAATGTCCACCGCCCGGTTGTCGATGAAGTCAAGAAAGCCTTCTTCCAGACCGAACAGATCCTCGCCTACGGCCAGGGGCGTGGTAGTCGCCTCTTTGATCTCTTTGTAGCGGCGCCAGTCCCGGGAGATGTTGCCGCCGTGCCCCAGCTCGCCCGGCAGCGCCGGCAGGACATCCTCCGCGAAAGCCAATTGGTAGGGTTCGAGCGCCTTCACATAGCGGATGCAGTCGTTCACGCGCAAGCGGCTGCCGAGATGGTCCAGCGCGAGCGAAGACTCCCAGCCGATGGCGTCGCGGATCATGTCCAGGACCTCGCACATCATCTTCAGACCCTTGTCGGTGGCAGCTCCGTTCTCGTTGACCGCGCCGGGCACATTGGCGACCAGAGCGGCCGACCAGCTCGTTTTGAAGAAGGTGAACCCCATCTCCTTCCGCCGCCGGACCCCCTCCGCGAACGCCTTGGGATCTTTCGTCGGCGGCAGGTGGCAGTAGACGCGCACACGATCGCGGTACTTGGACCCCAGCAGGCGCCAGCACGGGACTCCGTAAACCTTGCCGGCGATATCGTGAAGGGCGATATCCACGGCGCTGTAACCGCCGCCCAGGTGCAGGTGATTGGAGAACTTCCGGATCGTATCCAGAACCGGCTCGATGTTGAGCGGGTTCTTTCCAACCAGGTGCGGCTTCAGCACCAGGGCGATGCCTTCCACGCCCGCGTCGCGCACCTCTCCGTAACCGGACACCCCTTGGTTCGTGTCGATCCGAATGATCGGATAGTCGAGCC
>CAYRPT010000210.1:0-6897 GCA_964425895.1 uncultured Solibacteraceae bacterium
GGCCCGGCGGCTGCTCGCGCGAGGAGCACCGGTCACGGCGACCACCCGCCATCCCGATCGGCTGCAAGACCTGGCGTTGGCGGGCGCCGAGGTTCGGTATCTCGACGTTCTGCGAGCAGATAGCTTCGCCGCCCTGGCGGATGTCGGCTCGGGCGACGCGGTGCTCCATTCGATTCCGGTGGTGGAGGACGGCGCTCGCGATCTCGACCCTACGCCCCTGCTCTTCAGCAGATTTGGCGGGCCGCCGGCCCGAATTGTGTACCTCTCCACCACCGGAGTCTATGGTCCGGCGGCCGAGGTGGATGAGTCGACGCCCGCGGCTCCTCAGGGCGAACGGCTCCGCCTCCGCGTGGCGGCCGAGACCGCCGCGCTTGCCGGGTCCTGGTCGGCCATCGTGCTCCGGCCGGCGGCCATCTACGGACCCGGGCGCGGCGTCCATGAATCGCTCCGCCAGGGCCGCTTCCGGATGGTGGGCGATGGCCGGAATTACGCCAGCCGGATTCACGTTGACGACCTCGCGGCGCTGACGGAAGCCGCGCTCTTCTCCCGGCTCGAAGGCGCCTGGCCGGTGGCTGACAGGGAACCCTGCACGTCGCGCGAGATAACTGCCTTCTGCGCGGAACTGCTGGGTCTTCCCCGGCCGCCTTCCATCCCCGCCGCCGAGGCCCACCATACCCGGAGGGCCAACCGCCGGGTGGACGGATCGGCGGTGTTTCAGAGGCTGGGCGTCCCGCTACGCTACCCTTCGTACCGCACCGGCATCCCCGCGTCGCTGGGAACATAGCGCGGGAGCCCGCGCGGGCGGCCCGGTTGGTCGAAAAGACCGTCTGCTCCTCTCGGAGGTTCGGATCTCGGCGGCTAAATGCCTTCTCGTACCGGAGGCATGTCGTCCACAAAACCCGCCTTGTCGGCGCGCAGTTCGCGAATCGCGATTTCCCGGAAGCGCAGGAGCGTCGTACGATGTTCCGCTTTGACCGCCAGGTTGTCCAGCTCCTCGGGATCCTTTTCCAGGTCGTACAGCTCCTCAAGGTCTCGAATCAGCGGCCGGACGTACTTGTAGCTTCCCTGACGGATCATGACGTACCACGGCACCTGGGCATGGAAAGCGCCCTCTCCTCGAGGAATCACCTTGGTATCGGATCCGAACTTCTGACCGGTGGCCGTGAGCAGCATCGGATGCGGCCAATCGGCCCCGGGGTTTTCGAGCAGCGGTGTGAGGTCGTGCCCGTGCATGCTCCAGGGGAGTTCGATCCCGGCGAACCGGAACAGCGTCGGCACCAGGTCCACCCCGCCGACAGGCGTGGGGCACACCGCGCCCTCGCGGATGCGGCCCGGAAACGAAATCATGAGCGGCGAACGGATGTTGGCGTCGTAAGCGGCGATCTTGGTGCCGCGAAAACCGTGCTGGCCCCAGGCCAACCCTTGATCCGACGTGAATATGATCAGGGTGTTCTTGCGCTGGCCCGTTTGTTCGAGGGTGGCGAGCAAGCGCTCGACTCCCTCGTCGATCGCCAGGACCCCCTGGTGATACTGCCGGACCCAGGAGTTCAGCGACCGCTTGTTCCAGACCGGGGCGCCGTCCGAGCCCTTCTCCCAGTGGTTGATCTTCTGCGCCCAGTCCGGCTTTCCGGGCCTGGGTCCGAAGATGTCCGCCGGAGTATCGAAATCGATGCCCGGGAGGGCATTGCGATGGCGCTCCGCCGGGGTGTAGGGGCTGTGAACCGCGCCGTAGCAGAGCCACAGATACCAGGGTTTCTTCGGATCGCGCCCCTCGCCCCGGATGAAGTCGACCGCCCAGTCCGTGTATTGGTCGGTCGAGTACCGGCGAAGCGGTTTGGTCTCACCGCCCTGATAGGTGATGGGCTGATCGTAGTAATAGGCCTGGTGGTTCTCGGTGTACTTGGGGCGGTTCCAAACGATCTGGAAATCCCAGTCGCGGCCGTGGCCCGTATCGACGCCGGTATGCCACTTGCCGATCTGCGCCGTGACGTAGCCGTTCTGGCGGAACACCCGCGGCCAGAAGGGGCACTTCTCCGGGTCGTAGGCGCTGCCCGGATAAGGCCCTTCCATGCGCATCGACTCGACGCCGAACTGATGGTGGCCGGTCAGCAGCGTCGCGCGCGACGGCATGCACCACGTGCCGATATAGGCTGAGGCGAAGCGCACGCCCTCCTTGGCCAGCCGATCGATGTTGGGAGTCCTAACCCAGGGGTATGCTTCCGGGTACGCGCTCACCGTGCGATAGGAGTGGTCGTCGGTGTAGATGAAAAGAATGTTCGGGCGCTCGGACTGGGCCATCACCGGCAGCCGCGCCGGCCCGAACAGGCCGGCCAGCGCCAAGGCGATGACGCCGGCGATAGGCCTCCCCATACCACCACTCCTGGCAACTGTTCTCCTGACAGCTCGCTGCATAACAACCTCCCGTCCCGGAGGCTGGATTCACGGCCTCCGGATGGTTCTTCGCACCGGCCCCGCGCGGAGGCTACGGACCGGTTACCGTTGCCGCCGGCGCTTCAACGGATCCGGCGCTGTTCGTCAATCGTACCGTGACGCTCTGCACGGCGGCGGAGTCGCCCTGCACGGTGAACGGCTGCGTGTAAAGGAAGCCGCTGCCAAACCCGGCCGACTGCGTGGATTGGTACCACGTCGTGAAGGCCGCGGCAACGTTCACCGTGAGCTCGCTGGTCTGTAAGCTGGCGCCGGGGCGCGGCGTCAGGCGAAAGACCGCCTGGGACATGTCGCGCGGGCTTGAGATGCCGTTGATCACTACCGTAAGACTGTTCGCCGTCCGGGTTGCGGTAACCGACGTGATCTGGGGCGCGGTCCGGCGTACGATGATCTCCCACGAGGGCGCCGGCGCCGGCGTCACATCGGCTTCGCCGGAGAGGAATTGCAGCGTGATGACGATCCGGCCGGCCACGCTGCCCGTCTGAACACCGATGGCGGCGTCGCCGGCGAAACTCGCCGCGGTCTCGCCGGCGGGGACGGTAAACGCCGCTGTTCGCTCGCCGTTGGCGAAGCGGACCTCCGGATTATCCACCGCGGGCGTGGTGTCCGACGTGAACGTCATCCGGGCGACGCCCGTGAGGGCCGTCGGATATGGAGCGGCGAGCGCGATGCCGAGGCTGTGCTGCTGGCGCGGATCGGTCTGGGGTGGTAGGCCGCTGAAAGCTGGTGGAGGCAGCGGAGCCGCCGTGATTTCCAGCGTGAACTGCCGTTGCGCGGCGCCCTGCGCCGCATCCGAGATCGAAACCGTAAAGACGAAAGAGCCCACGGTGGTCGGGGTTCCGGCAAGCGCGCCGGCCGGGGACAGGGTGAGCCCCTCGGGTAGCGTTCCCGCCGTCACTTGCCAGGAGTAGGGCGGCTGGCCGCCTTGTGCCTCGAGCGCCTGGTCGTACGCCGAGCCCGTCTGGCCGTTCGGCAAATCGGCTCCGGTGAGGATCACGAGCGGCGGCGGAGTCACCGTGATTTGAAACTCGCGCTCCGCCGTTCCGCCCGCGCTGTCGTCGACCCTCAAGGCGAACTGGAAGACGCCCGCCTGGGCGGGAGTCCCATTGATCTCGCCCGCCGGGCCGAGCGCCAGCCCCGGCGGCAAATTGCCCGAGGCCAGGCTCCAGGCGTAGGGTGGAACTCCTCCGGCTGCCGACAGCATCTGGACGTAGAGCTCGTTGAGAATGCCGTCAGGAAGCGGTGAGGTCGTGGTGACCGCCAGCGGCGGCCGGACAACCGTCAACTGGAATGCCTTGACCGCTGCATCCTCCCCGGCGTCCGTCACCCGGACGACGAAATCGTAGGTCCCGGCGGCGGTGGGTGTGCCACTCAACGCACCTTGCGGACTCAGCGACATACCCGGAGGCAGGGGGCCGGACCCTTCGGCCAGCGACCAGACGTATGGCGGATCGCCGTTGGCGGCCGCGAGATTCAGCGCATAGGCCGCACCCAGATCGGCGTTGGGCAGGGGCGATGCCGTGGTGATCGTGAGGATCGGCCCCGCGGGTCGCACGGTCAGAACGAACTCACGAGACGCGCGGCGGCTGCCGCGGTCCGTCACCTGAATCCCAAAGTTGAACGTCCCGGTCTCGGTCGGCGTGCCGGTTATGACTCCTTGTGTGTTAAGGAACATACCGGGCGGCAGCGGGCCGCCCCCTGGCAAGCGCGACCATTGGTAGGGGGGTTCCCCACCCTCGGCCTGAAGCGGCGCTTGGTACAACGTGCCCACCGCGCCATCCGGCAGGGGGGAGGTGGTCACAATCGACAGCACCGGAGCGATGGTCACGGCGAACTCGCGGGACACCTCGGTGGATTGGGCGTCGCGAACCGTCAGCTCGAACGTGTAGTCGCCAACCAGCGTTGGCCGCCCCTCGAGCGTTCCCTCCTGGGAGAACACCAGCCCCGGCGGAAAGGCGCCTCCGGTGAGCGTCCAGACATACGGAGTGATTCCGCCGCTGGCGCTGAAACGCGCCCGGAAGAACTCGTTGACGACACCCGTGCGCAGCGGCGAGGTGGTCGTGATCGCGAGCGCCGGGGGCGGCTCTACCGTCAGGCTGAAAACCCGGGAGTCCTGACGCTGGGAGGCGTCGAGCACCTCGACCTGAAACGAGAACG
Organism: uncultured Solibacteraceae bacterium; assembly: GCA_964425895.1. GTDB lineage: Bacteria > Acidobacteriota > Terriglobia > Bryobacterales > Bryobacteraceae > CAYRPT01. Next base: position 4,606 of record CAYRPT010000210.1, read on the forward strand.
TGCCGGCGGCCGTGGGAGTGCCGGACAGCACGCCGTTCGAGCCGAGAGTCAGCCCGGCGGGGAGCGATCCAATGGCCAGCCACGTGTAAGGTGGAGATCCCCCAGTGGCGGCGAGCGCTTGGGAATAGAGGCTGCCAACGGCTGCCGCCGGGAGCGGCGAAGATGTGGTGATCGTCAACGGTTCGAGGACGGTGATGGCGAAATCCCGCTGCGCCGTGCTTCCAACGGAATCCGTGACCCGCGCGACAAAGTTGAAAGCGCCCGATTCGGTAGGTGTTCCCGAGAAGGTTCCGTTGGCGGCCAACGTCATCCCCGGCGGCGGTGAACCGCCGGCCACGCTCCAGAGGTAGCCGTTCCCCGGAACGCCGCCGGTAGCCTGGAGCGAAATGAAATACTGGATGCCGCGCGTGGCGCTGGGTAGCGGAGAACTCGTCACGACGCTCAGCGGTGGGGGATTGACCGTGAGGCTGAAGTTCCGGTCCACCGAACCACCTCCGTCGGAGAGGCTGACCAGGAAGTTGTACGTGCCGGCCGCCGTCGGCGTGCCCGAGATGACCCCCGTCCCCGCGGCGAGGCTCAAACCCGGCGGAAGGTTCCCGCTCCACGTCCACTGATAGCCCGATGGAATGCCTCCAGACCCGACGAGCGTCGTCGAGTAGGCAACTCCTTGGTCCGCCGCCGGCAAGGGCGACGTAGTGACGATGCTCAGCGGCGGGCCAACCGTCAGGCTGTAGTTGCGGAATCCGCTGGCGCCCGAGGATGCCTCGGTCGCCGTGACGGTGAAGTTAAAGACCCCCTGCGCGGTCGGCGTGCCCGACAGGACACCCGTTAGGGGATTCAGGATCAACCCTGGCGGAGGCTGCCCCGGGGGCGGAATACTCCACGTGTAGGGGCCGGGCGGCAACGCGGTGAAAGTAACGGAATAGAACCGCCCGGCGACGCCGTCGGGGACCGTGAGCGGCTGAATCGCGATCTGGGCTTGAGCGAATGCCGGCAGGAGAGCCAGCAGCATCAGGGCGTGGACGAGAGCCCCACCGCGCCGAGGTGTGATTGTGTTCCTGGGTTCCACGATCTGCTCCTCTCGGGACTCGCGCCTACGTTAGCGCGCGGGCAAGTTGATCCTGGCGCCTCCGGGAGGGGGGCCCACTGTCGGCGTGCCGGGCGTCACGACAGTGGGCGCCGGGGGCGTTGAGCCGCCGCTGCTTCCATTGCCGTTACCGCTGGTAGCGGCCACCACGCCGCCGGCGGCCGCCGCGCCGGCGATGGCCAGAACCAGCAACAGCTTCCCGCTGATGCCGCCCGTCGCCCCGCCGCCGCCGGCGGCCGCGGCCGTGAGGACCGCGTTCGCCTGGTTGATCGTCCCGGTGGCGGTAAGCTCCTGATAGGCTGCCTCGATCTGGATTTGGTACTTGCCCGTCACCTGGTTGGGCTCGAAGCCCTTCGCCAGTGCCTGCCCCTGGCTGTCGGTGACGACGGTCAGGCTCCGGGCGCCGTTCGGGAACGATCCGCCGGGCCCGCTTTCGGGCAGAATGAAGACCACCACCGCCCCGGCGACGGGCCGCCGGTTCTCGTCCTCCACCCGCACGATGGGCTCGCGCGCCGTGCGTTGACGGACATTGTTGATGGCCCCTTCGCCTTCAACGATCACGATGTTCAGGGAAATGGGCGCCGGCTGCTGCGGCCGGGCGGTGAGTGGAGCAGCGGCGAGAATCCCGGCGAGAAGGATCGCCAGGATTGGTTGACAGTTCCAACGTCGGTGTGGAGTAGATCGAGCGGCCACGGCTTGTTCCCTCCGATGCCTCGCGGCACTTCATTATGCCGCATTTCCGGAGGGAAGCCCAAGCCGAGTCCGCCGGTCCGCCCGCCATGCCGGGGAGCAGCGGCGGAGGATTCAGTGCCCTTCGCGTTCGAGGAAGCGCTCGCACTCCATCGCGGCCATGCAGCCGGAACCCGCGGCGGTGATCGCTTGCCGGTAGACGGTGTCCTGAACATCGCCGGCGTGAAAAACGCCTTCGATGTTGGTCCGGGCTCCGCCTTGGGAGACGATGTAACCCGCCGGGTCGAGTTCGATCTGGCCGTGAAAGACCTTGGTGTTGGGAATATGGCCAATGGCGACAAAGAGCCCGTCGACCGCGCGCTCCCAGGCTTCACCGGTCTCCACGTTGCGGAGTCGCACGCCGCGAACCAGTTTCTCTTCGACGCCCAGAACATCCTCCACGACCACCGGGGTGATGAACTGGATCTTCGGGCTCGCGTGCGCGCGGTCCAGCATGATTTTCGATGCGCGAAACT
>CAYRPT010000211.1:0-4032 GCA_964425895.1 uncultured Solibacteraceae bacterium
CGCTGGCTGATCGAATGACGTTTTCCCCGAGGTATCTCCGAGTCTGAGCCAGCCATCACCCCCAATCTGCGAAGCCCGCCAAAGCTGGGGGTCCTTGCTATGGGTCAGGATGCCGACTGCCGGCGGCGTCGCCAGAATTCGGCCTTTCTGGACGGCCTCAAATGAAAAGGCTTCCTGCGACAGCCCCATCAGGGGCAGGCTCGACCAGTACAACACCACTGGAATCGTCAGCCGCTCTCCCCCTCCCCGGACTTCGATCAGACCTCGGCGGTATGCCGGCGAGATGTTGCTGCGGTCGAAAATGAGCTGGATTCTGCGCTCCTCGCCGGGTCCGGCGCGGCCGCTCGCGGAATCGAGGCGAAGCCAGTTCTGTCCCTCGATCACGCTCGCTTCGAAATCGACCACGTCGCCGCCGGAGTTCCTCACGAGGAGGGATTTCTCAACGGCCAGCGGCGACGCCGGATCCACCTCATACCGGACAAACTCCGGAACCACGGCCACCCGCGGCACGGATCGTACGACGTCCAAACGAACCCGCGCGCTCTTCTGCTCGCCGGTCAAAGATGAGGTGAAGAGGATGATCGCTTCGTGTCGCCCAACCGGCAGAGAGCCATGGTTCACGGCAACGTTCAGAATGGCAGGTGTCCGGGCCCCGGCCGGGGTAACGGACAACCACCGTGCAGTGGACACGGAAACGGTGAAGTCAACCGGTATGCTTGGCGTCGAGACGCCGATTGCCTGGGCCGGCGGGGCGCCACCCGCTTCGACAGCCTCAAAGACCAGCTCCGGATCGCTGATCAGCAAGACTGCTCCGGAGCCGGCACTGACGGAAAGAGAAAGGCGGCTCTGGGCCTCTTGGCCTATCCTGTCGGAGACCCGAGCGGTCAGGATGAAGCCGCCGACCGCATTCGGAACGCCGGATAGCACACCGGCCGGCGAAAGCTTCAGTCCGATGTCCGGGGGGGCGATCAGCGTCCATCGATAGGGTGGAGCACCACCGCTGACCGCCAACTGCGTTTCATAGTACTCACCGGCAAAGGCGGGCGGCAGATCCGTGCCTTCGGGGATGCTGATGGCTGAGTCCAGGACCGAGATCTCGACTTGCCGCACCACCGAGTTCCCCGCCGTGTCAGTGACCCGAATCGAAATCCCGAAATCGCCGGCTGTCCGCGGAGACCCGGTTAGGCTCCCCCCGGGGGTCAATGCCAACCCATCCGGCAGTTGTCCCTCAACTATGGAGAAGGTGTAAGGCGGCAGTCCGCCGTCCACCGCCAGGCCGACACTGACCTCCGTACCAAGCGGTATCGGCGATAGGTCCACCGGGGCTACCGTGAGGGGCTTCGGCAGAATCTTGAGTAACACCGTGCGGACTGCGGCCTGACCTGCCCGGTCGGCCACCCGTACCACGAATTCGAATGGGCCCGACTCCATGGGCGTTCCGGAAAGCACTCCCCCCGAGCTTAGGGACAGACCGGCCGGTAACCGCCCGCTGCTCACGCTCCAGACGTAGGGGGGCTCTCCACCCTCGGCGGCAAACGAAGCGCTGTACGACTTCCCAACTTGGCCGTCGCCCAGCGGTTGTGTGCCCGCCGCGAGCTCGCCGGCGGCGACTGTAAGCGTGAGTGTTTGTCTGGCGGAGCGGCCCTCCGTATCGGTAACTTGAAGGACGAAGCTGAACGAACCGCTCTCGATGGGCGTGCCGGTGATGGCGCCTTCGGGCGTCAATGAGAGGCCCGCCGGCAAGCCGTTTGATGCCGCGGCGTTCACCCTCGGCCCCCCTGAGATCGTGGAGATCGCTCGAGCCCCGGCGCCCACCAACGTCCAGGTGTAAGGTGGCGTTCCCCCAGTGGCAACCAGCCTGGACGCGAAAGCCTGACCTACCTGCGCGGCCGGCAGGATGCTGATAGTTACCTTTAGGTCTGCTGGTTCCACGGCCATGGTCAGAGCCGCCGAGGCGGTTGCGCTGCCTGCTGTAACCTTCACCTCAAGCGGAAAGGACCCCGGTTCCGTCGGGGTTCCGCCAATCACGCCCGCGGCGTTCAGGGTGACTCCGGGGGGTAGCGAACCGGATAGCAGCGTCCAACTGTACGGCGTTTCTCCCCCGACGGCAGCCAGGCTCGCACTATAGCTGGCGCCCACCTTCCCGGACGGCAGGGACGCGGTCGTGATTGCCAACGTCGCGGGCTCGATCTCAAGCGCGTAGCTCTGGCTGTCGGTCTGCTCTCCGTCGGCCACCTGCACGGTGAAGGCGAACGAACCGTATTTCGACGGCGTGCCACTGAGTGCGCCGGCGGTGCTCAGACTCACCCCGTCAGGGAGCGCACCCGCCGTCTTCGACCAGGTGTAGCTGCCGGTCCCGCCCTCCGCCGCAAGCGATGCACCGTAAGCGGCGCCCACCTTCCCGGACGGCAGGGACGAAGTCTTGATCTCGAGTGGCGCGGCGACTACGGTCAGGACAAGCGTGGCCTCGTCGCGGTTTCCCAACGAGTCCGACGCTGCCACCCCAAAACTGTAAGTCCCGGCATTGGTTGGTGTACCCGAGAGCACGCCGGCCGTGCTCAAACCCAATCCCGGAGGGAGACGAGAGTGGCCGTCGTGGTCTTCCTCTCCACCACGGACGACGCTCCACGTGTAGGGTGGCTGACCGCCCTTGGCGCGCAATTGGAGCGAGTAGGGAACGCCGAAATGCCCTGCGGGCAGAGGGGGTCCTTCCTGGATCTTAACCGTCGCACTCCAGGCTGGAAGCTCCGCGCTAAGCGCCAGCATGAATAGGAGGAGCCAACATGGCATGGACCGTCGCAGAACACGGGGGCTCGAACCCGGTTGCCGCACCAAGCGGATGGTTGCGAAATGTCTCCCGTGACGGCAGTCAGAAGATGAATTCACTTCGATCGGCCACAACGTCCCGAACCCTTCCGGGACGCCCCCCCGTCCGAATTTCGTTCCCAGTTACCTATCCCCGCAAACAGGCCAGACTCCCAGGCCAGGATCGGCCTCGCGGCGCGAGCGCCACCCCCTGGCACAAGTTGCAGGAATTTAAACAGTATAGCCTGATTCGACCAGGTCGCGGCGGAATGTGGGGGGCGATGGAAATTCAGGTACGGGTTGAAGTACTGCTGGTGGAAGCTCTGGATGGCTTCGGCGTGCGCCGATGCGATATGCCCGAAGATCTTCCGCTCTCCACAGGCGGACTTCCTCCCCTTCAGGCTCATCTTGGATGAGAAAAGATGAGGCTTGCGCTCTGCGCCCGGCTTGCCCTACACTGGAAGCTTCATGCGGTACGCCGCCGCCAGCTTCCGCTTTCGATTTTGGCCTTACGCCTGAATCGCGGGTGGCGTTGGTTTAGCAGCGGCGAAGACGGATCGAAACCAGCCCCACTCGGCGAGAGTGGGGTTTTTGTTTTGGGGCAGGCGCCCAGGGAGGTCGAAATGATCATCTCCATGAAATTGCACTCCACGCCGGAGGAGGTCGAGGCCGTGTGCCAGCGGATCCGCGACTTCGGCTACAAGATCCACACGATTGAAGGCGAGGAGCGGGTCGTGATCGGCGCGGTCGGCGTCGGTGACGTGACTCCATGCCTGGAGTCGCTCGAGGCCATGGACCAGGTTGAGAAGGCGGTCGCCATCTCGGCTCCGTACAAGTTCGTGAGCCGGGAATTCCGCCGTGAGAACACGGTCATCCAAGTGAATGGCGCGGAGTTCGGGGGAACCGAGTTTGCCGTGATCGCCGGTCCCTGCTCGGTGGAATCCGAGGACCAGATCATGCGCGCCGCCGAAGCGGTCGCCAGGGCGGGCGGCAAACTGCTGCGCGGCGGCGCCTACAAACCGCGGACCTCACCCTACGACTTTCAGGGGCTCGAGGAAAACGGCCTGAAGCTCCTCCGCAAGGCCAAGGAGGCGACCGGACTGGCGATCGTCACCGAGGTGATGAGCGACCGCAACGTCCCCGTGGTGGCCGACTACGCCGACATCCTCCAGATCGGCGCGCGCAATATGCAGAACTTCTCGCTGCTGAAGGCTCTCGGTGAGGTCC
>CAYRPT010000211.1:4052-6871 GCA_964425895.1 uncultured Solibacteraceae bacterium
ATCAGCTCCACCGTGAAGGAGCTGCTCATGTCGGCCGAGTACATCGTGGCGCACGGCAACCCGAGCGTCATTCTGTGCGAGCGCGGCATTCGGACGTTCGAGACCGAGACCCGCAACACGTGCGACATCACGGCCATCGCCGTGTTGAAGGAACTCACCCATTTGCCGGTGATCCTCGATCCGAGCCATGCGACCGGCCGGCGCAACCTGGTGGCCCCCCTGGCACGCGCCGGCGTCGCCATCGGCGCCGACGGCCTGATCGTGGAGGTGCATCCGGATCCGGAGAGAGCCTGGAGCGACGGCAAGCAGTCGCTTTATCTCGACCAGTTCGCCAGGATGATGGCGGAACTTCAGCCCTATATCGATCTCTGGCGGCTCAGCCGGCAGGGCGCGCCGGCCGCGGCGGCGGGATGACGAGCCCAGCCCGGAGAGTCACTAAGCGTTCGGTTCCCAGGGGGCTGGTAAGCTGAGCGTATGGTTCGCATCCGTCCCTCGATTGTGGCGTTCGCGCTAATTGCCGCCTGCGTAGGGATCGTGGTGGTGCTCTATGGCTGGCGCTGGAATCAGAGCTCGAGGCTCGCGGAGCTGGCGGCTCGGATGCCGGTCAACGGCCACATTCTGCTGTACATCGACACTGCTCGGCTCCGCCAGGCCGGAGTGCTGGAGGTCCTGATGGGACCCGAAGCCGAGGAATCGCCGGAGTATCGCGAGTTTGTGCGGCGCAGCGGCTTCAATTACCGGTCCGACATGGATGCGGTGTTGGCCGCTTTCGGGCAGGATGCCAGCCTGTTTCTGGTACGTGGCCGTTTCCGTTGGGGCCAGCTCTACGAGTATGCCGAGGAGAGAGGCGCGGGATGCGAGAACGGTTTTTGTGTCGTAGCCGGCGGCGTCCCTGAACGGCGAATCTCGTTTTTCGCGGTGACACCGGGCATTCTGGCCATGGCGTCGTCACGGGACCGCGGCGCCGCCGCGCGCCGGCCGGCGGGGAGCGGCGGGTTGAACGTCGCTTCGCTGCCGGCCGAGCCGGTCTGGCTGATGATGTCGGGGCCGGAGATGCAGCGGGCGTCGTGGCTTCCAACGGGGATGCGGTCGATGGTGTCCGCGCTTGCGGAGGCCGAACAGATCGTGCTGGCGATCGGACCGGGTGAGGGACAAGACTTCGAGGCGCGAGCTACGGTACGTTGCGCGACGGCCGAGGCGGCCGAGGCCGTCACCACGCGCATGCGGGGCGTGACCGAGCTCCTTACCAGTCTCATCCGGCGCGAGGGCAAGGAACCGAACCCGGCCGACCTCAGCGGGGTGCTCAGCAGCGGTGCTTTCGACCGGGAGGACATTTGGGTCCGGGGACGCTGGCGGATCCGCCGGGAACTGGTGGATTCCCTCGCATCGGGAATCGCGTCGGGCGGCTGAGCGCCTCTTCCGCCGCACCGGCGCTCAACCGGCTGCACGCCCATGTTCGCGGGCGGCGTCGCGCGCGTATTTCAGGTTCTCCCACGGAGTCAGGACGCTGGTGGTGCAGCTCGAAGCGTAGATGAAGTGTCTCTTGTCCCCCATCGACTCGAAGAGGCTTCGCGTGGCCTCATGGAGGAACCGTTCGGCGTCCCGCGTCACTTCGAGCCGTGATGAGTCCAGGCCGCCGTTCACCGTGAAGCGGTCGTATCCGGTCAGTGCCCGGGCGGTGGACAGGTCGACGTTCCCCAGCGGCGGCGGCGTCACTCCTTCCAGGCAGTCGACGCGCGAGGCGCCAACCAGAGGAAGCAGCGCGCGGTTGTGTCCGCAGGCGTGAACGCAGAAGATCTTGCCGCGGGCATGGAGGATCTCCGCGGCGCGGGCGTAGAAGTCGTGACAGTACTCACGGTAAAACCGCGGGGGGTAGAATGCGGAATCAAGGTTGTCGAGGGAAATGAAAACCTCGCACTCCGGATAGTCCGCGATCGATTCGATCAGCGCCAGCGCCTTCGCCTCGTGGATGCAAGCAAGGGCCTTCATCTCCTCAGGATGGTCCGCCACGAACAGGCTGGCGGCTTCGGCGCCGGCGAGCCAGTGGAACGTTTTGAGTGGACTCTGGGTGACGTGAACCATCATCACGCCGTCATCGCGGACACGCTCAACCCAGCCGCGGAAGCACTCGCGGTCGAAAGAGTATTCCCGCGACTCGAGCAGCGCGCGGACCGCGGCGTATTGGTCCCACGTTTTCCACCAGTACTCGCTCTCGAAGTCGGCGCCGGCTTGCTCACTCAGCGTCCAGGTGTGCGTGAGCGTTCCGTGCGGCGTGACGAACTCCCGCCGCCGGGTGCTCCGGCCGCTCGGATAAACGTTGAACGCCGTGGTGATCGGATGCTCAAAGCGCGATTGACCCCCGAAAGAGTCGCGTAGTTCGCCCGCCGAGTACCATTCGCGCGTGCAGTACTGGGTGTCCCACCGCGCCAGGATGTCCGCGCCGAGATGGCGAAGAACGTCGAACGGGTGTTCGGCGCCGGCGATCTCCTCCGGAAGCGTTCCGCGGACCTTCCGGTTGTAGAACCAATAATAGATGTTCGGCGCGAACGGGATGGTATCCGGCTCGGCTCCGTGGAAGGCGGCGAGGATCCGTTCTCTGCCCGTCATCGCTCAACTCGCGCGATTCGCTCCGAGGTATATCCCGCGCGACGGCCCGTTGACCGCTTGGCGCGCGCGCCTCAGGTCGTTGCCGATGACCGATACGTCGCGGACGCCGCCGGCCGAGACGTCCAGGAAGGCGGCGGGGGCGCCCCGCAAGCGGCAGCCTGAGAAGAAGGCCTCGCGCACGTCCTTCAGTTTCACGGGAACCGCGTCGCCCC
>CAYRPT010000212.1:0-6148 GCA_964425895.1 uncultured Solibacteraceae bacterium
TCAGCGCGGGCGGCAGCGGCCCCGCCTACGGCGACTTCCCGCCGGGTGGTCCGCTCACCGGAAGCGTCACCACCCGCGACGGGCGCCGCCTCGCCGGCCGGCTGGTCTACGACCTCGACGAGAGCGAGTTCACCGAGACGCTGGACGCCCCATCCGAGGGCGTGGACTACACCATCCCTTTCGGCCTGCTGGCCTCGATCGCGCTCCCTCGTCCCGAAGGGCGCGGCGCCCAGCCCGCCCGGGTGACGCTGCATAGTGGCGAGGAACTACAGCTCGAGTGCACCGGCGACCTTGGCCAGAGGAATGCCGGCGTGCTGATCTTCGCCGACAGCCGCCGTCTCCCCGAGTACGCGTCCTGGGCCGATGTCGAGCAGGTTGCTCTCGACCGCCCGCCGGCGATGTCTCCGCCGCTCGGCAGGCGCTAGCGGCTCGACCGCCCGGTCCACTCGCCCGCTGGCGCGTCACCGCCAAGGAATCGCACCGCCTCTTTCGCGACGTCGAACGCTCGATCCCGGCAGCGTTGCGCCGGCGCGCCTATTTCTACCGATCCATCTCAGCGAAAACGTACGGCATCTCTGTCTCGAGATCGGGATACATGCGGCCGTTCCCCTTGCCGTCGACTGCTTCGAGGAAGTACATCACGTCCCACTCCGGGACGATGAAACGGCCCGGAATGGCCGCCTCGTAGAGTCCGGTGGCGGGATTTAACTTCATTTCCGCGGTTTCATAGTCTTCGAACTGCGTGGCGTGCCGATAGCGGAGCCTCGCGGACCGGATGCCGGACGGGTCAGCGACACGAGCCGTAATTCTGAGATCGGCGCCCGGCTTCACGTTCCTGGCGCGCTCCAAGGAGACCCGCGGCGGATCATGATCGCCAGTGACCGTAACTACCACGGGGCTCTCCTTGCCCCCAGGCGGATACGTTGACTTGGCGCCTGACGATGTCTCGACCTCGATCGCGTAGCGGATCTGCGACTCCGCGCCGGCCGGCGGGATCTCCGCGGTGTACATTCCTTCGCCTCGAGACTGCATGGCAATGACCTCCGAAGCTCCATCGTCCCTCGAAACGCGCACTCGAACCGCGCCGACGGGCGAAGTGGACCCCACCGTAGCTCGGATTCGCAGCGGTTCGTGGAGCGCCGCTCGCCGCACCGGCACGTGGGCGATGGACGGGGCGGCCCCGTCAGACCGCGCCTTCGCCCGCCCCCGCTCAGCCTCCAGAGCTTGGAGGCCCGCCTGAAGCTTCGGCAGTTCCTCCCGCCAATGGCGTGGAAATCCCTTGTCATGGACTCCGAATGCGAGATAGCTGCTGTAGACGTCGCCCGCCGACTCGATGACCCGCTCCCAGGCTTCGATAGCAAGCTTCTCACGCTGTATCGCGTCATCGAAAGCGAACAGGTCGCCGGTCTCTTTATAGAGGTTGTAGGCGAGCCCCGCCAGAAGCCGCTCGGAATGGTACCGGGCGAGGTGAGCGAGAATCTTCAAGTCCGTAAGTGTCGTCCGCGTCTCGCTCCCGCCGGTTCCACCGATCGATTGTTCCGCCAAACCCGCCTGCTTGAGGATCTGGTCCGAGACCCGCGCAAACCACCTGCTGATGTCCTCCGGGCGGCGCTGCGCGGTGTCGGAACCGTCGAGGATGTTCTTGGTCCTCTCACGCACATTCATGAACTGCTGAATGTCGCTGCCCTCCTCGTCGCCGGCGTATTCGGGCAGCCTTCCCATGCTTGTCATCTCCGCCCAGCCACGTGTAGTCGGGAACAACCGGTAGCGATAGCTGGCCGCGACAATGCGGGGCAGAACCTGGCTCGCGAGATGCAGCCCTCGCATCAAGTGAATTCCGGCCTCGTCTCCAAAGCGCGTCTGGAATTCTCTCTCCCAGACTTCCGCCGGCGTCGCGGGGTTGTAGCCGACCCGCCCCCACACCTGGTAGAAGTGCCAGTAGCGCTCGAAATCGTAGTCGTAGGATCGATAGGCGGAGTTCAGAATCTTCAACGGCTCCCGTTCATGTGGCTCGGCCAGCATCCACGTGGCCAGCATCTCGTTCACTTCGAAGCTATCGCCGCCGTAGACATGGGCGCTTTCAGAGAACCGCCGGACGTAATCCGGATCGCCCCACAGCAACAGACGGGCCGTCCCGCCGTTCCACAGACGCCAATGCACCTTGTAACGCTGTGGATATTTCATCAGGTCCGCGTAGCCGTGACGGCGATCGTCCTGGTTCTGCCGGTTGACGTGAGTGGGATGGAACGGCAGGCCCATCTGTTCCATCCAGTACTTCGTGGCAACCCGCGCTTGAAGGCCCTGATTCAGAGCGTCCTCGATAATCGAATCCGGCAGTTCCTTGGCCCGGAGATCCACGCGCAATTTAGGGCGCATCTGCCGCACCATGCCAAAAATCTCGTGCCAGAACTGCGGCATCTCCTCCGGCTTGAGTCCGGACTCGTTGTGCATTCGGAATTGGAGAGCGTCGATCTCCGGGAACACTTCCAGCAGCTTCCGTACGGCCGCCTTGTTGTAGGAAGCCAGGTTTTCCGAGGTGACTCCCCAGACCAGCCCTGGCGTCTTCTTGCCCGCCAGCGCCGACGCCCCTTCGATGCCGCCCCCCTGGACGCCGCCCCGGTAGATGTGATCCCAGATCGCCGCGGTGACCTCGACGCCGCGCTCGTGGGCCATCCGAATCATGTTCTTGAACGCGGCCACATTGGCAGCCTGCTGTTGAGCGGTGACGCCGACCAGTTCCACGTCCGGGAACTCGTCTACGTTGAAGAAAAACGGGTACGGCGGCGCCATGAAGCCGCCGTTCTCATAGCCGAACACCACGGCGAAGCTGTTGATGCGGCTGGCCGCCAGCATGTCGAAGTAGCGCTGCCACTGGCGCTCATCGTGAAGACGGCTTTCGAAATACGCCCGATGCATCGTGTAGATCGACACGGCGCGTTCCGCCACGTAAGGCGACTCGAGCGCGTTGCGGACATGAGCGAACGGCGGTCCCTGCCACCCGATCCGTTGCGCGGTGTCCAGGGCGGCATACATCAGTCCGCGCGAGTCCGACCCGGCCAGCGCCAGCCCCGGCCTCCCCTGGATCTCGATAAGCCGGACGACAAGCGACTCCGCCGCCTCGGGACACCTCACGGATTCCGCCCTTAGAGCCGCCGCGGCCGGCCCGCCACCCGAGCAAAGCCCGGCGAGCACGACGAAATCTCCCTCCGCGTCGGCCACTCGGTCCGTCCGGCTCACCGCTACGCCCTTGGCCAGGAGAGCTGCCTCCAGTTTCGCCAAGCCGTGCCGCGCCGGCGCATCCAGTTGGGCGTCCGCCACCAGGCTCACCCGTTCCATCGCGGCGGACAGGTCAGTCAGAAGAATAAGCGCCAGTAGAATTCTTCGCATTGTGTATATCCCTTCGCCTCCGCGAATCGCGGCGGCATTGATTGTCTCGTCCCGGTCCGGCGAGCGACCGGCGGCAGTCCGGCCCATCCCGCACTCGTCGCGGCAGCTCGGCTACTCAAGATGCTCGTAAGCGACCAACGTGAGGAAGTCCGCGAACTCGTCGCTGGTCATCATCACTTCATAGAGGCGGGCAGCGGTCTCATAGCGGCCTTTTTCGTACCGCCGGTCGCCTACCAGCTTGCGGATATTCTCCAGTTCCTGCGGGATTGTCGCCCGAACCAGGTCCTTCGTCACTGTTCGTCCGTCATCTAGTTGCACGCCATGGCGCACCCACTGCCAGACCTGCGCGCGAGAGATCTCGGCCGTAGCGGCATCCTCCATCAGGTTGTAGATCGGTACGCAACCGTTACCTCCCAGCCAGGACTCAAAATACTGTAGACCGACGTCAATATTGTGCCGCAAGCCCTTCTCCGTTCTCGGGCCGTCCGGGACCGCAAGTAAGTCTTCCCGGGGAATGTGAACGTCTTCGCGAAGGCGGTGGATTTGGTTTGGAGTCTTCATGTGTTCATTGAAGATCTCCATCGCCACCGGCACCAGTCCCGGATGAGCCACCCATGTGCCGTCGTGACCCGCCTTAACCTCGCGAAGCTTATCCTGCCGGACCTTTTCCAGCGCTTTTTCGTTAGCTTCAGGGTCGCTTTTGATGGGAATCTGCGCCGCCATGCCGCCCATGGCGTGAATGCCCCGGCGGTGACAGGTCTGGATCAGTAGCCGCACATAGGAGTCCAGGAAGCGCCGGTCCATCGTGACCAATCCGCGGTCTGGCAGCACAAAGTCAGGCCGGAAACGAAATTTCTTGATGAAGCTGAAGATGTAGTCCCAGCGGCCGCAATTCTCGCCCGCTGAATGATCCCGCAGTTCCCACAGGATCTCGTCCATCTCGAACGCCGCCAGGATGTTCTCGATCAGGACCGTCGCCCGAATCGTTCCCCTGGGCACGCCGATGTAGTCCTGGGCGAAGTTGAATACGTCATTCCACAGGCGGGCTTCCCGGTGACTCTCCAGCTTTGGCAGATAGTAGTATGGGCCAGTTCCCCTGGCGATCAGCTTCTTCGCGTTGTGAAACAGATAGAGTCCGAAATCAAACAACGAAGCGGAAACAGGTTCACCGTCTACCAGAAAATGCTTTTCCACGAGGTGCCAGCCGCGCGGACGTACCATCAGGGTGGCAGTCTCCTCGTTCAGCGAGTACCGTTTGCCCTCCGGGCTGGCGAACTCGATCGTTCCATCAACCGCGTCGCAGAGGTTGAACTGCCCCCGGACGTTGTTGTCCCAAGTAGGCGAGTTGGCGTCCTCGAAATCCGCCATGAAGACGCTGGCCCCGGAGTTCAGCGCATTGATGATCATCTTCCGGTCGACCGGCCCGGTTATCTCCACCCTGCGGTCCTGGAGGTCGGCGGGAATGGCTGCAACCTTCCATTCCGCTTTTCGGATTTCCGCCGTCTCTTCGAGAAAGCCGGGCATTGCCCCGTGCTCCAGTTCCTGCATCCGTTCCACTCGCGCCCGAAGCAGCCCGCAGCGGGTCGCGTTGAAGTTCCGTCCCATCTCGGCAATGAAAGCGACCGACTCCGGGGTGAGGACCCGTGCGTACTCATCCAGCATCGGGCCGGCGATTTTCACGCCGCTTTTCTCGAAATCCGACAGAAGTGCTGTAGTATTTGTTGTTGGTAAGGCCATATTTCTTCCTCCACTACCTACTGTGTTTCGACCACCACGTATGGAGTCTCCTTGTCCAGGTCCGGATAGATGGCGGCATTCCCGTACCGGTCCGCCACCTCCAGGTAGTACATGAAATCCCACGCGGGATCGATATCCTCCCCGGGGATCTCGGCGCGGTACTGATTCTCTTCGCCGGCCGGAAGCAGCCGCAGCCGGGCAAAGTCCTGGTGCTGGTTCAGGCCGCGATAGCGCACATGCACGGAAGCCACCCCCGCCGGGTCGGTGACATACGCTTCAATCGCCAGGGGCTCGTTGGGTGTGGCCCGTTCGACGGCCCGGTGGCGCACCAGGGGCGCCTGTTCATCGGCGGCCACCCGGATGCGGTACCCTCCGTCGGCCCCGGCCGGTGGCGATGTGACACGGCGGCCAGCGCTATCAACGGCTTCGAGATAATACTCCATGCCGTCGGCTACGTCCGATTGGGGAATCACAGCTCCGTAGCGCCCTTCCCCGGCATGGCTCGCGATAAGACGCCGATAGGTCGTGTCCGGATGTCCGTACACAAGGTACACGGAACGAATCGGGTCCGGTCCGCTCGCAGTCACTCGAATCGGTATCGCCTCGCCAGGCCGCCAACGGCGAACCGGCACATGCCCGATCGCGGGCTCCACCCGCTCGACAACTAACTGGTTGACGATCCAATCTCCATCGGTAGCGCAATGGAAGGCAATGTTGAGCCGTCCGTCCACTACTACGGCGCGCAGACGCTTCTCTACAATGTCGCCGGCCGCGACACGGAAACGGTCCGTGGAGGTCTTGCCCTGGGCGATGATCCACATGGGGCCATGATCGGCCGGAGCCGCCGACCGGTCCGTCATCGAAAACAGCAGCTCATAGTTTCCATTTGGCAGGTCGATTCCAAACGCGGAGTGGGCGTATTCCTCGTCCTCGGGACCAGTGACAAAGTCCGCCAAGGGATCGGTCGATCCTCCGTTCGCCGCCGAGCCTGTCCTCTTCGCGTAGACGTGGTGCCAGCCGTAGC
>CAYRPT010000212.1:6158-6829 GCA_964425895.1 uncultured Solibacteraceae bacterium
CTTTGCTAAGGAGTAGTTGTGTCGCGAGGTGACCTGCCGGAAATCCTGGCCGGCCGGCCCATCGCCGAAATCGAGCCGCGCCACCGTTTCCCGATAGTCCAGCCGTAGTCCGCCTCTCTTTGCTTCGAGCCCGGCCAGACCCTTCTCCAGCGCTACCAGCTCCGTTTTCCAACTGCCGTCCATTCGCGGGGATTGTCCGAATATGATGTTGTCGGGGTAGACCCCGTCCGCCGCCGCAACGATCTTCTTCCAGCTTTCTATCGCTTGACGTTCCCAGTGCAGAGCCTCGTCATAGGCATGGAGATCCCTGGTCTCAAGGGCAAGGGCGTAGTGCCAACCCGCGCGCAAGCGCCGGGAATGATACTCCGCCAGGTTCGCCAGGATTTTCATGTCGATCATGGTCGATATGAATTCCCGGCCTGGCGCGGCGCCGGCGGTCCGCTCAGCCTCTTTGACGGCGTTCATCACCACCTCGGATTGCCGCGCGAACCATTCACTGTTGGCGAGAGGCCAGATCTTCGGCGAGTTCATTCCGGCTACGTGGAACCGCGCAGCTTCCTCAATTCCCAGGAACATCGCCGTGTCCGAAGGCCGAACGTTGATGTAGTCCGGCAAGTCTTCCCAGCGTTGCTTCTCCGCCCAGGCGAACCCGGCGCTCAAGTCCCGTAAAG
>CAYRPT010000213.1:0-6826 GCA_964425895.1 uncultured Solibacteraceae bacterium
GGCGGCATCGGCGAACACCGGCCGCTGGTTCGGGCTCTGGCCTGTGCGGATCTTGGGGCGTTGGGGATCGCGATCGATCCGGAGAAGAACGAAGCGGCCGTGGGGCGGGAGGCGGAGATCAGCGGTCCGGGCGGTTCCACCGAGGTTTGGGTCATCCCGACAAACGAAGAGCTGCTGATTGCGCGGCACACGGTGCGGCTGGTGGCGGGCGGCGCCCCGCGGTGAGTGAGGTGGCGGCCATGATGAAGTTTCTCGGTATCACCGTGATGCCCGAGTACATCCAGACGGAAGGCATCGACGGGGTTCTTCGGAACTTGAAGCGGGCGGGCGCGAACGCTGTCGCGACTTCCCCGTACGTGATGGAGCCGGCGGACGGTAAGACCGGCGTCCGCGAGCCGCCCGACGACGCGGGAGCGGGTGAGGTGCGCCTGCTCGACCGGCCGCTCTGGGGCCGGCGCGAACTGTTCGTCCGCACCGCGCCCTCCTTCGAACCCGCGGCCGGACTCTACGCGGGTTTGCGCTATCAGCCCCCGCCCGCAAGTGATCTTACGCGGAGAGAGGGACGTATCGTCCGCGATTTTCTCCGCGCCGCGCGCGAGGGCGGCTTCAAGACCTACCTTCAGGTTCAGGCCGCGATACCTCCCGGTTACCGCGTGCAATTCGGGGGTCCGCTGGAGGAGGACCAGCCGCGACTTCCGGACGAGCGCGTGCCGGCGAATCGGGTGGACCGCAACGGGAGCCTGGCAAGCCCGCACATTCGCGCGTATCACAGTGCGCTCCTGCGCGACCTGTGCCGGTCCTACTCTGGGCTCGACGGCATTCGGGTCGACTGGCCGGAATATCCGCCCTACCGGCTGGACTCGGCATTCGTGGACTTCAGCGCTCCGGCCCGCGAGGCCGCCGCGCGGCTTGGCTTCGACTTCGACCGCATGCGCGAAGACGTGGGCGAGTTGTACCGGCTGTTCCACGGCGGGCTGCGCAACGCCCACCTTGATCCCTGGAGGGAGCCCGACGGCGGGCGCTATCGCCTGCTGCGGGCGCTGGCCGGCCGGCCCGGCCTCGTGGAGTTCCTGCGCTTCAAGGCCACGCTCGTGGAAGAACTGCTGACGGGCTTCCGGGCCGTGCTCGACCGGGAAGCGGGCCGCCAATTCGAATTGATGCCGAACGCCTTCCCGCCGCCATTCACGCTCGCCTCGGGGATGGACTTCGCGCGGGTGGCTCCGTCGAGCGCCGCCATCAGTGTCAAGCTGTACACGATGCACTGGCCGATGATTCTGCGCTTCTGGGGCGATCAGATTCTGCTGGCGAATCCAGGGCTTTCCGATACCCTCCTCACACGGACCCTGGTTCGCTGGTTGGACATCGCCGACGACGAGGGGTTGCCGCACCTGATGGACTACTCGTATCCGCCGCCCGGCGTTCCTCACCCGGTGGGTGCCGAGGCGCAGCGGCGCAAGATCCGGGACGCCCAGGCCGATGCAGGGCGAACGCCGGTCTACGCGCTGGTGCACGGCTACGGCCCGCTCGACGACTTTCGGCGACGGCTACGCATCGGCTGGGACGCGTCGCCGCACGGCGTCTGGATCAATCGCTACGGGTATCTGAGCGACGCCAAGCTCGCAGCCAGTGGGGAGCTTCGGTAGGCTCCTTCGCGGTCCGTATCATCTCCCTCGTCTCCTCGCCCCGGCTCAGGGTACCGGGCACCGAACCGCAAGAGCGAAGTAGGGGTATTTCGCCGGCGGTACGAGGCTGAGGACTGGCTACTGGCGGCCTGCCCGGCGGCCATCGTCCCTCTTGGTCCGGCGGATCCCCGGACCGGGAACGAGGCCGGCGGCCCGGGCTGTCTGGTGACGAAGGAGGGCAGGCCGCGACCACGAGACAAAAAGACCTTCCTCCGGTCCGCACTTCGATATATACTTGTTTCGCTCGGATTCCGAGAGCGGGAGTTGTCGCAGGCCGGCGGATCGAAGGGGGTTTCTCGCCTTTGAGCCGCCGTCCCGGAAGCGCCGGGCATTCAAAACAAAAGCGTGCTGGAGGAACGATGATTCTGCGTGTTGCTTTGTTCTTCATCCTTGTTCCCGCCGTGCTGGCCCAGACAACCGGCACCGCCTCCGTCGTGGGGAACGTCACCGACTCCACCGGCGCCGCCATCCCGGGCGCCAGGGTCACAGTCACGAATCAGGAGACGGCATTCATCTACGAAGGAGTGACCAATGACGTTGGCGCGTACTACGTCCCCAACCTCAGTTCCGGAACGTACGAGCTGAAAGTGGAAGCCGACGGCTTTAAGTCGTCGGTGCAACGGGACATCATCCTGCGAATCAATGAAACGCCGCGCATCAACGTGCAGCTTGAGGTCGGCAGCGTGACGGAGTCGATTGAGATCACCAGCCGTCCGCCGCTGCTTGAAACCGAGAGCGCCGGCGTTGGTCAGATCCTGGAGGGCAGCACGGTGCAGCGGCTGCCGGTGATGCAGAAATTCGTCCACCGGGTCTTGCTTTACATGCCCAACATGACGAACATCAACGGCACCCACGCCCTGGGGCAACGGCAGCGCGCAATCGGGTACACGATCGACGGAGTAAGCGGTAAGGAACCAGCGGTGGGGCAGGTCAATGACTACCGCGGCACGGTGATCGCGTCACTGGACTCGATCCAGGAGTTCAAGATGTGGACCAACGGCACTCCCGCCGAGTTCGGCCATTCGGCGGGCGGGCTGTTGAGCGCGGTGTTCAAGAGCGGCACGAACGAGTTTCACGGGTCGATTGAGGACCGGTACACGAATGGCTCGCTGATTCACCGCGCCTACCTGGAGCAGTCGCCGCGCAACGGGCCGTTCACTTACCAGGAATGGGGCGGCACCGCCTCCGGACCGATCATCAGGAACAGGACGTTCTGGTTCTTCGGGTTTCAGCAACACAATGAGACGCTGACCGAATCCATCACGACGACGGTCCCGAGTCCCGAGATGTTCGCCGGGGACTTCAGCTTCAACGGGAAGGGCCTGCCGATCTACGATCCGGCCAGCACGCGGCAGGACGACAAAGGCAACTGGATTCGGGACCAGTTTCCAGGCAACCAGATTCCGCAATCCCGGTTCGATCCGGTGACCCGGGCGGTGATCGACCTGAAGCCCTGGCGGGAGCAGAGCCAGGCGGGCGACATCACCGCGAACGGCCCGGTGAACAACCTCGTCTTTGACGCCGGCGGCGGGTACAAGTTCGAACGCTACGACGCCAAGATCGACCATCAGTTCAGCGCGAACCACAAAATCTTCGGGCGGTTCTCCCGGGTGCGGCACCGGAGCGAGGAGCGGCCGGTGCGGGAGTTGAACGACGTGCTCTACGGAAACGTTTACGTGAAACCGTTGGATTTCACCAACGTCGTGATCTCCGACAGCTACGTGTTTAATCCGACCACCATCAATGAAATGCGCGTTGGCTTCAATCGCCGCGCTTTTACGGCGGTCCCGGAAACGTTCGGCAACGATTGGGCCGGGAAGTTGGGAATTCCCAATGCCAACGCCGAAACCTTTCCTGATTTCCTGAATTCCGGCGGCGGGCGCTTCTACGGTTTCGGTCCGGGCGGAAAGTCTCAGACGCGCAGCGAAGATATCACTTTCCAGGAGAACTTCACGAAGGTGCTCAGTACGCACACTGTCAAGGCCGGATATGAGTTGATCCGGACCCGGTATAATTCGCTCGTCGAGGCGTATCCGTCCGGTCGGTATCGCATGGGCGGCACGGAGTTTCCGTTTAAGGCGAACACCGGTAACCCCTTCGCGGGCTTCCTGTTGGGCACGGTGGTCCGGGCTGACTTCACGCGGGCCATGGCGACCTGGCTGCCGCAGTGGTGGTCCCACGCCTGGTACGTCCAGGACACATGGCGTCCGGTGCGGAATGTAACGGTCGAGCTGGGCCTGCGCTGGTCCTACGAGTCGCCCTTTGAGACCAAGTACGGGCAGCAATCGCAATTCGACCCGGCGGCCACCGATCCGCTGACCGGCCGCCGCGGAGCGATCGTGCACGGCAAGGCCGCGTTGGCGAACAAGGATTTCAATAACTTTGAGCCGCGGCTGGGCCTCGCCTGGAATTTCCATCCGAAGTTCGTTTTTCGCGGGAGCTTTGGCATCAGCCATGTCGATCTGTTCACCAACGGCGTGAATCAGAACTTTGAGGAGTATCTCGCGACGGCGGTCGTGCAATCGCCGGTGGGTAATCCCAGCCATGTGTTTGTGCTCTCCCAGGGGCCGCCGGACGTTCAGTTCAACCTCAACCCGGACGGCAGTGTTCCGTTCTCGGGCACGAACTACTCAGGAAGGAACGCGTCCTGGTATGACCCGGACATGCGTCTCCCGTACGTGGCTTCGTGGTCGGGAGGCATTCAGTATCAGCTCGCGCCGTCCTGGCTGGCGGAGCTAACCTACCAGGGGTCGTCGGGCGTTGGCCTGCTGAACAACTGGGACACAAACGTTGTACCCCTGGATATCTCCAAGGATCCCGCCGAACTCACCAAGGTTTTCAAGAGCTACCAGAACTACAAGCCGTTTACCCAATTCGGCGCCATCCAGCACTATTCCAACTACGGCCACAACTCCCACCACAGCGGCACCTTCCGGGTGGAGAAGCGCTATTCGCAGGGCGTGACCTTGAATGCGTTTTACCAGTTCGGTAAGACTCTTAACGACGCCGACGACGATGGCGGCGCCTCCGGCGTCACGTACTACAATCGCAGCCTCCAAAAGGCACGGGCCAACTACGATATCCAGCACCGCTTCGTCAGCGTGTTTGTGCTCGAGTTCCCCTTCGGAAAGGGGCGCCGGTGGATGAACTCCGGCGGCCTGAAGGATTGGGTGCTTGGCGGCTGGGACGGCGCCTGGACGCAGACCTATCAATCCGGTCCGCCGGTCACGGTGAGCTTCGCCGGCAGCCCGAACAACTACCTCCAAGGGGCCGCCCGTCCGCACCAGATCCTGCCGAATGATCAGGCTCAGGTACAGGATTGGCAGATCGGTGCGCATCGTTTCCCGCTGAGCGCGCAGAACCGCTACTTCAGCTTCGACGGTTTTGCCTATCCGGCGGCGTTCACGCCCGGAACGCTGGGACGGAACACGTTTGAGTCCCCGGGGCTCCGGTGGACTCAGGTCTCGCTGTCGAAGGAGTTCGTTTTCAAGGAGCGATTCCGGTTCGAATTCCGGTGGGATATCAACAATCTAACCAAGGAGCCGCAGTTCGGCGATCCAAATGGCGCATTCAACCTGACAAACCGGGCCTCGTTCGGAACAATCGGCGGTATCGGCCGCGGCAGCTTCTCCGACATCGGGACATCGCGGATGCACCACATCATGGTGTTGCGCTTCTCGTTCTAAGCATCCGGCATGGGCGCCGGGCGTCTGCTCCGAGACGGGCGTGCGCCCGCGTGCGCCCGGCAGAAAAATCAGGTGCCGGAAGCCTGCATGCTACAATTGGGGTGTTTCCTGCGGTGCCCATAGCTCAGCCGGTTAGAGCGCCAGGTTGTGGCCCTGGAGGCCGTGGGTTCAAATCCCACTGGGCACCCCAAGAACGCCCAACGGTTCCTCTGATGGGCAATGCGACGGCTCAGCGGCCCATCCGCGCCCGGCCATGAATTCCGATCGACCTGCTGCGTCGCCCCATCTCTCCTCCGGACAACACGATGGAACCACCGATGCGCCCCCGGCGGCGTCACGCGCGTACGTCTACCGCGTCTCGCTCGTGGCCGCCCTGGGAGGCCTGCTGTTCGGCTACGACACCGCGATCATCAACGGCGCGATCGTCTTCCTGAAGCGGCACTTCGCCCTCTCGGCTTTCCAGACCGAGGTGGCCGCCAGCAGCCTGCTGCTCGGGTGCGTGCTCGGCGCGAGCATCGCCGGGGCGCTGGGGGACTGGCTGGGCCGCCGGAAGCTGCTGCTCGCTTCGGCGGCGATCTTCGCGGTTTCGGCCGTGGCCACGGCTCTTCCGCGCAACCTGGTGGAACTGTGCCTGGCCCGCCTGGCCGCGGGCATAGCCATCGGCATCGCATCCATGCTGGCGCCGCTCTATATCGCCGAGGTCTCGCCGGCCGCCATTCGAGGGCGGCTCGTCAGCATGAATCAGTTCGCCATCATCAGCGGCATTCTCATTTCCTATCTGGCGGGCTGGTTGCTGTCGCAACGGGGCGAGGAAAGCTGGCGGTGGATGTTCCTCTCGGCGGTGCTCCCGTCGCTGCTGTTCTTCTTCGCCCTGTTCACGGTTCCGGAGAGCCCGCGCTGGCTGGTGAAAGAGGGGCGCGAGGCGGAGGCCTTGGATGTGCTGGCGCGCCTCGGAGGCGACGGCGCGGCGGCCGACCGTCTTCAGGAGATCCGGTCCGCAATCGAACAGGAAACCGGCTCCTTCAAGGAGCTTTTCCAGCCCGCGTTGCGACGGCCGCTCGTCGTCGGTCTGATGCTGGCCATCCTCCAACAGGTCACCGGCATCAACACGATTCTGTACTACGGCTCCATCATCTTCACCGAGCAAGTCGGTACGGAGAGCACATCCGCGGCTCTGTGGGCGAACGTGGTCATCGGATTCGTGAATCTGGCGGGAACCGTGATCGCGCTCTACGTCATCGACAGGTTGGGACGGAAGTCCCTGCTGATGGTCGCCTCCGGAGGCATGGGCGTCTCGCTCATCCTGTTGGGCGCCGTTTTCTTCGCGCGGCCCACGGCCGGAGCGGCCGTGCTCGCCATGATCCTCTGCTACGTCGGCTTCTTCGCCGTCGGCATGGGACCGGGCGTCTGGGTGCTGCTATCAGAGCTGTTCCCCACCAAGATCCGGGCCCGGGCGAT
>CAYRPT010000214.1:0-6722 GCA_964425895.1 uncultured Solibacteraceae bacterium
GCGGGGTTTCATTCAGGAGGCCGCTGACCAGGGCATTGACATCTTCCGGATCTTCGATTCGCTCAACTACCTCCCGAATATGAAGGTCTCGATGGACGCCGTGCGGCGGACGGGCGCCGTCTGCGAGGCCGCCATATGCTACACCGGAGACATCCTGGATCCGAAGCGCGAAAAGTACCCGCTCCAGTACTACGTCAGGATGGCCCGGGACCTCGAGCGGATGGGGGCTCACATCCTGGCCATCAAGGACATGGCGGGGCTGTGCAAACCCTACGCCGCCCAGAAGCTGGTAAAGGCGCTGCGCGACGAAATTGGTCTCCCCGTGCACTTCCATACCCACGACACCAGCGGGCTCAACGCCGCGTCGATTCTCAAGGCGGCTGAAGCCGGCGTCGACGTCGCCGACGCCGCCATCGGACCGATGAGCGGCACCACGAGCCAGCCGAACCTCGATTCACTGGTGGCCGCGCTGGCTCACACGCCGCGCGAAACCGGGCTCGATCCGGCGTCGCTCGAGACCTGCGCGGCGTATTGGGAAGTGGTGCGGACCTGGTATGCGCCCTTCGACGAAGCACCCAAGTCGGGCACGGCGGAGGTCTATCTCCACGAGATGCCCGGCGGTCAGTACACCAACCTGAAGGCGCAGGCCGCCTCCATGGGTTTGGGTGACCGGTGGTCCGAAGTCGCGCACATGTATGCCGCCGTCAACATGGCCTTCGGCGACATCGTCAAGGTGACGCCGTCGAGCAAGGTCGTAGGAGATCTCGCCTTGTTCCTGGTGAGCCACGGCATGACGGTGCGGGAGTTCGAGAGTCTCGGCCCCGATCACGGGTTGACGATTCCCAATTCCGTGGTGGATATGTTTATGGGCTCCCTCGGCCGGCCACCCGGTGGATGGCCGCGCGGAATCCGCGACGTGGTGCTGCAAGGCCGCAAGCCTCATAAGGGACGGCCCGGGGCCAACCTGGAGCCGGTTGACTTCGACGACGCTGCCGCGGAGCTCGAGAAAAAGATGCGGCGGGCGCCAACGCGGGCCGATCTGCTGAGCTACCTCATGTACCCCGAGGTCTTTCTCAAGTTCGATGACGCCCGCAAGAAGTACAGCGACCTCGAAGTGCTGCCCACCGGCCTCTTCTTCTACGGACCGAAGCAAGGCGAGGAGTGCGCGGTCGACATCGAGCCCGGCAAGACGCTGATCATCAAGTACCTCACGATGAGCGAACCGCACGAGGACGGCACCCGTACCGTCTTCTTCGAGCTGAACGGGCAGCCGCGGGCGGTCACGGTGCGGGATCAGTCGCTGGAAGTGAAAGCGCCGCCCGCCGACAAGGCGGATCCGGCCCATCCCGGCCAGGTCGGCGCGCCCATCCCCGGCGCGGTGACCGCGATCGCCGTCGAGCTGAATCAGCAGGTGGAGAAGGGTGAACGCCTGTTCGTCATGGAGGCCATGAAGATGCAGTCGACCGTCTACGCCCCGGTGGCGGGCAAGGTGAAACGCATCCTGGCCCACGTCGGCCGGCAAGTGGAGCCGAAAGACCTGTTGATGGTTATCGAGTAAGCTGGCGCGCGGGGGGAGAGCGTGCTGCCGGCGCGGCCCATGGTCTCGAAAGTCGCGTGTCGAGATTTCCTGCGCGGCCGCCGCAAGCTCCAAAGCCCGGCGTGCGGTGGAGCGCCGCTACGTCACCCGCGATCCGTACTCCACCGCCGGAATCAGCAGCCGGAACCTGCGGAAGCACCGGCGGCAGCGGTAGGGCGCCCAGAGCAAACCGAAAAGCAGCACGTCGAAAAACGTTCGGACCGGCATGCGGCGCAGCGCGGGTGACCCGCAGCACGGGCAGAGATACAGCTTCCTGTCCTGGGCGCTCCGGCGCCCGCAGACCCGGGTACGGCCGGCGCGCGGCGCCTCCGCGGTGTGGGACGGGCTCGCCATGGTGGAGTCCATGCGTTTCTTCAGTGGGAGCGCCGCGGCGCGAATCTCACCGGAAGTTGGAGCTTCCTGATCCCCCTCTTCAAGAAATAGGGAATACATTGTGAAGTGAACCGCCGCCGGGAGGGCGACGCGGCGCCTCGCGGAACCGGAGGCGCAAGCTTCGTCCGGTTCGCTACACTTCTACGCATGGTGCGATATCTTCTCCTTGCCTCGATGGTGGTTTCGATTCCAATCGCCGCCCAGCGCGCAGTGACTGAGGTTGTCAAACCCACGACGCCGGAGGAAGACGCGAAACCCGTTAGCGCCGCTGTCCCCGAGGTCTACTCCATCGCGGCCAGCTTCGAGCGGGTGCTCGTCCTGCGGTTCAAGTACCAGGCCGACCTTCTGGCGGGGCTCCAGGGCATCGTGGAGAAGCACGGTATTCGTAATGCGGTGATCCTGGCCGGTATCGGCTCGGTGCGAAACTACCACGTCCACTCCGTGAGTAACAGGGAGTTCCCCTCGAAGAACGTTTTCGTTAAAGATCCCACCTATCCGGCCGATGTTCTAAGCGTCAACGGATATGTCATCAACGGCAAGGTGCATGCGCATCTCACGATGGCCGATCGCGACAAAGCGTTCGGCGGCCACCTGGAACCGGGAACGAATACCTTCACGTTCGCGGTCATCACCCTGGGAGTGCTTGGCGACGACGTGCCCTTGGACCGTGCCGACGATAAGACCTACCGTTGACAGGGCGCGGAGTACCGGTACGGCCGCGACCAGAATCGTCGTGCCGTTTGGGGCCCAGGTGTACACTGGAAGTGAGGGGGGGCGCGGCGAGGTTTCAACAGCGTGCAGGCGGGCACGCCGGTTCCCTCCTTTGACGCAGTCCCGTGGCCGCGGGCGCCCACCAAGCGGTCACGGATCCTAAACAGCCGGCGTCCCGCTTGCTCCAGACGCGCCCGCCACCGAGGGCGGCCGCGAATTCATTGCCGGAAAAGCGGCCGGATCGCGCGGAAGACGTTCGCGGCGGCGAGCCGGTTGCCCTCCTCCGTAGGGTGAATCCCATCCTCCTGCATCCGGTCGGGATGGCCGGCTACACCCTCCAGGAGGAACGGAATCAGCGTCACCTGGTGGCGCTCCGCCAGGTTGCGATACAGCCGCTCGAACTGTCGGATGTATGCGGCGCCGTAGTTCGGGGGCAGGGTCATCGCCGCCAGCGCAACGGTGGCGCCGGACGCCTTGAGCCGGACGAGAATCTCGTCCAGATTGGCTTCGGTCGTCTCGATGGGTAGCCCCCGCAGACCGTCGTTGCCGCCGAGTTCGACGATCACCATCGCCGGCTTCATCGCGGCAATGGAGTCCACCCGGGCCAGGCCGCTGCTCGTCGTGTCGCCGCTGATGCCCGCGTTGATCACGCGATACGGGTATCCCGCCTCGTCGATCAGCTTTTGCAGGTGGTCGGGATAGCTCTGGCCCGGGTCGACTCCGTAGCCTGCCGAGAGGCTGTCGCCGAAAGCCACGATAGCGGCGCGCCGGTCCGCGATCTCATCGGGGGGGTGAGCCTCGGCGTCCGCTGGAGGAGGCGGTTCGGCCGGCGGTTGCCCGCCGCAGGCGGCCAGTAGCGGAGCGAACAGAATGCGAAGAAGCGATCGCCGGGTCGGCATGTTCCCCCTCAATGTGGGGAATCGGGATAGCTTGGGCCGCCGCCGGTACCACCCAACCGACTGAAAAAACAATATGTTCTCCTTTCGACGAAATAAATCTCCGGTCCCGCCGGCCGCGGACCGCCGCCCGCTGCCCGGTCGGGCGCGTTCCGCATCCGCTATCATACCGGGCATGAGATGCCTCGCTGTATTCCTGCTCGGCGCGACGGTGATTGGCGCTCAGCCGCCCGCCGGCGCCAACTACGACGAGTCGAAGGTCCCGGTCTACCGGCTTCCCGATCCTCTGGTGATGGCCGGCGGCTCTCCGGTCCGGACGGCCGAGGCCTGGACAAAACGCCGCGCCGAGATCTTTCGCCTCTTCGAGGACCAGATGTTCGGCCGGAGCCCCGCCCCGCTCCCGTCCATGACCTTCGAGATGGCGTCGATCGAGCCGAAGGCGCTGGGGGGAAAGGCGATCCGAAAGGAAGTCGACGTCCTGTTCAACGGCCGGTCCGACGGCCCGCGCATGCGCATTCTTCTGTACGTTCCCGCCGGGGCGGGGAAGCCCTGGCCGGCCTTTCTGGGACTCAACTTCCAGGGCAATCACGCAATCCACACCGACCCCGGCATCACGCTGTCGAAAGTGTGGATGCGGCCCCAGCAGGACGGCAGCGTCGTGGGCAACCGGGCCACCGAGGCATCGCGTGGCCGGGCTGCCGGCCGTTGGCCCGTAGAGATGATCCTGGAGCGTGGCTACGCCCTGGCCACCGTCTACTACGGCGACATCGACCCCGACTACGACGACGGCTTCGAGAACGGCGTGCACCCGCTCTTCCCGAAGCCTGAGGCCGGCGACTGGGGCTCGATTGCGGCCTGGGCCTGGGGACTCAGCCGCGCGCTCGATTATCTCGGGAAGGACGGTGACATCGACGCGAAGCGGGTGGCGGTGATGGGACACTCCCGCCTCGGAAAGACCGCGCTTTGGGCTGGCGCCGCGGACCAGAGATTCGCCATGGTCATTTCCAACGATTCCGGATGCGGCGGCGCCGCCCTTAGCCGCCGCCGGTTCGGCGAAACCGTCGCGCGCATTAATACCAGCTTCCCGCACTGGTTCTGTGACAACTTCAACCGGTACAACAACGCGGAGGATGATCTGCCCGTGGATCAGCACATGCTGCTCGCCCTGATCGCACCCCGCCCCCTGTACGTCGCCAGCGCCGAAGAAGACCTGTGGGCCGACCCGCGCGGAGAGTTCCTCAGCGCGCTGCACGCCGGCCCGGTGTACCGGCTTCTCGGAACCGAGGCGTTGCCCGCCAAGGACATGCCGCCGGTGAATGTGCCCGTGATGGGCCGTATCGGCTACCACATCCGCTCGGGCAAGCACGATGTCACCCGCTTCGATTGGGAGCAGTATCTCAAGTTCGCTGACCAGCACCTGCGGCGATAGACGCCGCGGGGCGGAGGCTCATTCCGCCGGAAGCGGCCGCAGGATCCAGCTCGTCACGCGGAAGCCGCCGGGGCTGTGGACGATCGCGCAAGGATACTCGATCCACCACCAGGAAACCGGCCCGCCCGGCACGGCGAGCCCGTGGCGCTTCCAGCCTGGCTCCACCTCGGCCATCGCCACCATGGTCTCAAAGGTGTGCGGTCCGGCCCGCTCGTAGGCCGCGAGCAGTGCTTCGAAGGCCGCAATCTCGCGTTCGGTCCCATACTGCGACTGGCATAGCCTCGGAAGCATTGAGGCGCCGCCCTCCAGCCCGATGCGGACCATCTCGCGCCCCGCGGCCGACTCCACCTCCTCGCGCACCGTGGCGGGGAATTGTGCGTAGGCCGGTCCCCGGGCCAGTGTATCCGCAAAGTAGACGGCGCCGCCAGGACGGCACAGAGTACGCAGGAGCCCGATGTGGTCTTCGATCGCCACCCGCCGGAGACGGCTGCTCGCGGCTTCGAGCCCGCTCCACGTCCGGAGCCGCTGCCGGAAGCGCGTCTGAAGGAGCCGGTCCGCGTAAGCCAGCGGATACCGGTCGAGCGCCGAAAGGACGAGCGACGAAACGACGAGATCCGATACCGGGAGCCGCGGCGGAATTCGGCCCGCCTGGAGCCCGGCAAAGATCCGCCCGAAAGCATCGAGAGCTTCCGCCGCCGTTCCCGCCTCATCGGCCGCTCTCTCAAGATCCGCCATCAGCGCCGCCGCGAAACTCGTGACGTCGCTGACGTGAAGCTCAACCTTAGGCCGGAGTTCGAGCGGGAGAGCCTGGATCGCCTCGAGCAGGCTGGGGCCGTCGAGGTCGGCCAGTACGACGCGTTCGAAACGCCGGGCCAGCTCGTCGAGCGGAATCTCCGTGCAGTTCCGGGCCCCCAGAACCGTCACCACTTCGCGGCGTTCCACGAGCCCGGCGGCTTCGAGAATCCGCTGGTGGCTGTTGACGATATGCGGCTGCCAGAACCGCCGTTGTTCCGCGGCGGTCTCGCGGAATCCTACCCCGGCGCCGCGGAAGTACTCTTCGGGCGACTGGGCTGCGAGGAGCGTGGCCAGGAACCAGCAAACCGATGCCGGGGCCCTCGACATAAGCGGGACGGAATGCCTCACACGCACCTGGCCACCGTTATAGCATCCGCGCATTCCGGCATATACTTACTTAGTGTCAGCCGGCTTGGGCCGGCAGGGAGGACAGTTTGGCCGGAATCGAAGTGAACCGGGTGTCGCGCACGGCATCGCCGAGGGCGCACTGGAATTCCGGGGACGCTGTCGGAGCAATCCTGTTCGCATTGCGCGTCGCCATCGGCTGGCACCTTTTCTACGAAGGCTTCTCCAAGCTGCTCTCATCGGGCTGGACGTCCGCGGGCTACCTCTCCACGGCGGAAGGGATTTTGGGTGGCGCGTTTCGGTGGATCGCCAGTTCTCCACCGTTGCTGGCCCTGACCGACACGGTGAACATGTGGGCGCTGGCCGCGGCCGGCCTGTGCCTGATGGTGGGCGCGCTCACGCGCCCGGCCGCCATCGCGGGCATTCTTCTCTTGCTGCTCTATTCGGCCGCGCATCCCGCGTTGCCGGGGATGGCCGGCGCGACGGTCGGTGGCAGCTACCTGATTGTTGACCGGAACATCGTCGAAGCGCTCGCTCTCGCCGTCATCGCCGTCCTGCCCTTCGGCTCGTTGTGGGG
>CAYRPT010000215.1:0-6708 GCA_964425895.1 uncultured Solibacteraceae bacterium
ACCGGGCCGCGGTGCGCGTTCGCGCCGCTGTGCGCAACACGAGCGCCGAAGCCACGGCCGCCACGCTCGCCTGTTCGATCTTCGAAGACGCGACCGGAGCGCGCGTCGCAGTGTTCGATAGTGACGGCGCCGTCCACCTGCATCCCGGCGAAAGCCGGTGGATCAGCCTGTCCGCGGCCGCGCTCTCCGCGCCCAAACTCTGGCATTTCGACCACCCAAACCTCTATCGCCTGGCCGTGACGCTGTCGGCGGGCGGCAAACCGGTGCACACGGAAGCCGCCACGTTTGGCATCCGCAAAATCGAGGTCAAGGACCAAGGCTTCTGGCTGAACGGGGAGCGTGTCTGGCTGATGGGCGTCGAGCGCATGGGCGGCAGCCACCCCGAATACGGCATGGCCGAGCCGGAAAGCTGGCTTCTTCACGACCACTCCGACATGAAGGAGCTCAACTGCGTCTACACGCGGGTCCACTGGCAGCAGGACCGGCGGACCCTCGATTACTGCGACCGGCATGGCATTCTGATCCAGATCGAAGTTCCAAGCTGGGGGCCGGACACCTTCCGCGGTCTTACCCCCGAGAAGGAGCAGGCGATCCTCGAAAATGGGCTGGAACAGTTGCGCGAGATGATCGCCCGTGAGCGCAACCATGCGTGCATCTTTTCCTGGGGGCTCTGCAACGAAACCGACGGACAGAATCCGGTCACCAAGAAGTTCGTCCGCCGGATGGCCGAAGAGGCGCGGAAGCTCGACCCCGGCCGCCTGCTCACGTATGCCTCGAACTCACTCCAGCGCGGCGACATCTCCCAGGACATCGCCGGTGAGCTCGATTACATCATGTGGAACGAGTACTACGAAAGCTGGATGGGTCAGGACGTGCCGGCGATGGAGGCGAACCTCAGACGGATTCACGAGGCATTCCCGAAGCTGCCCATCGTCGTTTCGGAGTATGGGTACTGCGAGTGCCGCCCCGAGCACTCCGGCGGTGACGCCAAGCGCATCGATATTCTCACCCACCACGACGCCGTATTCCGGCAGCACGACTGGGTGGCCGGGGCCATCTTTTTCGACTACAACGACTACCGAACCCACATCGGCGACAAGGGAATCGGCCCGCTCAAGCAGCGCGTCCACGGCGTAGTCGACCTGTACGGGAACCGGAAACCGTCGTTCGCGGTCCTGCGGCGCGAATCGAGCCCCGTGGAGGCGCTCGACGCCTCCTCGGCCGGCGGCGAGGTTACGGTGAGAATCCGGACGCGGCGCCGGCTGCCCGCTTACACTCTGCGCGGTTACAGCGTCCGCTGGATCGTCTACGGATTCGGCGGCCTCCCCATGGAAGCCGGCGAAACCAGCCTCCGGGACCTCGCTCCCGGCGTTGAAGAGACGGTGAAGGTTCGCATCACCGAAAAGACCGCCCGGCGCGTACGGTTCGACGTGATGCGCCCGACGCGCTTCTCCGCCGCCACGTTCGAGCTGGAGGTGTAGACGAACTCGTCACGGCATCCCCGAACTGCGGAACCGCTCGCACGCCGTACGAGCCGCCTCCATCCGTCGTATCGTCATCACGGAATCCGCACCGGGATGTGACCGTAACCGCCGCCCTTCTGGAGACGGAGGAAGGTGACCGTATTCACGCTCCCGGTCCGATTCTTCCCCAGCAGGTTGGCCACCACGCCAGCAATCTTTTGCAGAATGGCGACGAGCTCGCGCAAATCCGTCAACTCCGCCCAGAACGGCTCATCCCCGAGGCGGACTTGCGCGTCGGTCTGCTGGCGCTCGGCGCCGTCCAGAATCGCGAACGCCACGCCCTTGGCGAGGGCGCGAGCGCTGTAATCCTTGGCGTTCACCTCCGCGCTCCGCCGCGCGCGTAGTTTCGCGGCCTCTTCGTCCGGCCCCGCAGTCTCCCAATTCCAGTGAGCCTGCTTGATCACCCACGACGCGATCACGTTGTCCGGCACCCGCAAGTCGATTCCACGCACAACCTCCGGCGGCAACTGCTGCACTTGAGCCGGCTTCGAGGGAGTCTCCTTCTTGACCGCGCCAAGCGGCATTTCGAAACCGATCATGACGCCCTGCAAATTCCGAACATTCCCCTTGAGCTCGAGTTTGATTTTCATGCCCCCGCCGACGGGGATGTCGGGGGGCGACGGGAAGTCCTTTCCCTGTGCGAGCATCCCTGCCAGCCCCGCTCCCAGGGCGGTTAGCGTGACCGGCAATACTTTGTTGCTCGTCAGAGCATCAAGGAGTTTCTTCCCCTCAGGGGTCTTCAGAAACGCCTTGAGCGTCTCTTTAAACGCGTTCTCATAGGCCTCATCGCCGGTCTTGTCCTTGCCGACCCACGCTTTTACCAACTGCTCAAGCTGCCGCTCCACTTCAGCAGGGCTGGGGTGCGGCGACTGCATTCGCCAAGAGCCCTGATGAGAGGTCGCCACCGGTCTGCCCATCGAATCACCTCCAGGCCGCTTCTGAGCGCTGACCGCGCGCCTCGGCGCCTCCGGCGCGGAGGCCGCACGTCATTGGCAAAAGGGAACATTCACCGATATTCCCTGGAGAGACAGTATCGCCTCAGCAGGGAAAACGCAACACCCCGGCACATTGCCCGTTCATGGACCAACATGTCATGAAAGCCGAGAGTCCTGCGACGTCGCCGGTTTGGTGGTGTCGGTATTTGGCCGGGTTTAAAACGACGGCCAAGCTCCGTGGGGACGAACGTGGTTGCGCACGGTTCTCCATGTCCCACGTGGAATTCGACGCAGCGAGTCCCACCCGCCGCGCGTTAACCTGAAGCAAAGGGGTCGGTTCTCGCGTCCCGCCGGACCTGTGGGGGGCGGATGGGCCCCTTGGCCGCCATGGCCCCGGAAGGAGAACAGTATCGTCATGCGTCCGTTGAAGGAAACCTCCGCATGAAGGCCGCCGGCCCTGTTCCATCGAGGGGTGGGGGCGTCCTCGCCCTGCCGCTCGCGCTTCTCCATCTCTTTGCCTTCGCGCTCTCTTCCGTTGCCGCGGGCGCCCCGTTGCCGGCCCAGGAGGCCGGAACCACCAACGAGAGCTCCGTCTTCCACCGCATCGCGACGATGACGAAGCAATTGACCGAGATCACCGGTCTGGAGCCCAAACGCGAGGTGGAGTACGCTGTCATCCCGCGTCCGCAGCTCAAGGAGTTTCTCGAACAACGGATCCGCGAAGAGATCAAGCCCGAAGAGATCCGGGTTGAAGAACTCCTCCTCAAGAAGTTCGGCTTCGTACCGGCGGACTTCCGGCTCAAGGACACGATGGTTGCCCTCTACACCGAACAGGCGGCGGCGTTCTACGACTTCCGGAAGAAGAAGCTCTTTCTGCTCGACTCGGACGAGGGCATGATGCAGGAGGCGGCGCTGTTTCACGAGCTGGCTCACGCCTTGGCCGATCAGCACTTCCGGCTGGAACGCTTCCTCGACAATGCCGGCAAGAATGACGACGGGGCGCTCGCGCGCATGGCGGTGATGGAGGGGCAGGCCACGTGGCTGATGTCGGAGTTTCTGATGCGCCGCACGGGCCAGTCGCTGCGGTCGTCGCCGGAGATGGTGAAAGCGATGAGCCGCATGATCGGCTCCTCAGGCGGGCAGTTCCCGGTGTTCGACAACGTGCCGCTCTATATCCGGCAGTCGCTCATCTTCCCGTACACGAGCGGCATGGAGTTCCAGCACGCCCTCATCGAGCGGTTCGGGAACCGCGCCTTCTCCGAGGTATTCCGCAAGCCGCCCGCCACGACCCGCGAAGTGCTGCATCCCGGAACGTATACCGGAGCGCCTCCGCCGCCCGCGCCGCCCCTTCCCGCCTTGGCCAACGAACGGCACTATGAACGACTCGCCGTCGGCACCATGGGTGAGTTCGACTACGCGGTGCTTGTTCAGCACTACCTGGACGAAGACATGGTCCGGCAGATCGCGCCCTCCTGGCGCGGCGGGGCATACCGATTCTGGGAGCACAAGAAGGACAAGGACACGATCCTCATCCACGTCTCGGAGTGGGACACTCCGGAGGCGGCGGACCGGTTCTTCCAGGCCTATCGCAAGGTGATCGACGGGAGAAACCGAAACGCGGCCTTCCAGGAGGGGTCTCCGGACGCTTACCAGGGCCGGGCGGATGACGGCTACTTCGCGGTGCGCCGAGCCGGCAAACGCGTGTACTGCGCCGAGGGTTTGCGCGCGTCCGATCAGGTGAAATGGCCGCAACGCTGAGTGGCCACCGAACGTCTGGCCGTACAGGAGCGGCATTCGGCAACTGCGTAGTCCTACTGAGCCGGTCGGCGGCCGCGAAAGCTTGCTAATCTATGGGAAAAGGTTTCCACTTGGAGGCAAATCGTTGATGTATCGCCGTCCCGTGATCGGTTTGCTCGTGGCCGCGCTCTCGGCACTTCCAATTCTCGGAGCGAGAGTCCCGCGCCCCGCGACGGACTTGACTTTCGAAGTGCCCGGCGGAGGGCCGATGAATCTCAGCCGGTTCAAGGGCAAGGTGGTAGCGCTTGAGTTCCTACTCACAACCTGCCCCCATTGCAAGCGGACTTCCAGCGTGATGCAGAAACTCTACGGCGAATATGGGCCGAAAGGGTTTCAGGCGATCGGCGTGGCCTTCAACGATGCCAGTCCGGAGATGGTCCGGCAGTATGCCTCTGAATTGAAGCTCACCTATCCGGTGGGCCTCGGAAACCGGGATCGCGTGGTCGATTTCCTACAACACCCGATCATGTTGACCCTCTGGACCCCCATCGTGGTGGTGATCGACAAAGAAGGGACAATCCGCGGCCAATTCCCCGGCACCGATGCGTTCTTCAAGAACGAAGAGGGCAACATGCGGCAGTGGATCGAATCGCTGCTGGCGGAAAAGCGCTGACGGCCGCAAGACCCACCGTAGCGCCGTCGTTCACCGCCTCTTGCCGATTCGTCGCCACAAACCGAAACCCGCCAGGCCGGCACCGATCAGCAGCGCGGTCTCAGGCTCTGGAATCGCTTGGAAACCACCCCGGACAAATTCCGTGGGCACGCCGGCGACGTCCTGAAAGAAGACGAACTCCAGCTTGTCGACCGGACCAGGAAGAAACAGCGGGTCGTACCAGTGGAAGCTGCAAGGAGATCCGCCACAGGGGTCGAAGTTCTCCCAAAAGAAGGTGACGTAGTCCAACTGGCCGTCGAGGAAACCGATCTCCGGGAATTGGTCGTAGAAGCTCTCGTCTGAGGTCGTGGCGGTGAACGATCCGATTTGGATGCTCACCGCCAGGGTGCTGTCGGCGACGGCCAGGGAGTTGCCGGCAGGCGAGAGGGCTTCAAGCCCGACCCCCGACAGAAGGGTTGCGTCAAATGTGATGGACGCCCAAACCGGGGAGGAAGTGCTGAGCCCGAGCGGGTTGCCGGGGGTGGCCGTAGTGATCGCGCCGCTGAAGATGATCGTCGTCGCCGGCGCCGGAAGAGCGGCCGCCACCAGCAGGATAAGGAAAACGTACACCTGCCTCGAAGTCATGACAGCTTACCCACTTCTACCGATCGACTCAACGGTACCAGAAGTTTAGTACGCTGTCCACGTCCCTCCTCCCCGGTACCGGCCAGTG
Source organism: uncultured Solibacteraceae bacterium (assembly GCA_964425895.1). GTDB lineage: Bacteria > Acidobacteriota > Terriglobia > Bryobacterales > Bryobacteraceae > CAYRPT01. Next base: position 5,581 of record CAYRPT010000215.1, read on the forward strand.
CCCGGTTTTCGTCGCTTGGACGATCGTTCTCCGCGATGTCCCCGCTATTGTTCCAGGACGACGCGCCGGCCTTCGATGTGAAACCGGCCGCCGAGCACGATATTGATCGCCTCGCTGTAGATCCGGTGTTCCTGCTCGAGTATCCGGGCGGCGAGGGTTTCAGCCGTGTCGTCGTTTCGCACCGTAACGGCGGCCTGCGCGATGATCGGCCCGGAATCCAGCCGTTCGTCCACGAAGTGGACGGTGCAGCCACTGATCTTGACACCATGCTCGAGGGCCTGGTGCTGCGCGTCCAGCCCGGGAAAAGCCGGCAGCAGCGACGGGTGGATGTTGAGGATACGGGACGGATACTCCCGGACAAAGTGGGCCGAAAGCAGCCGCATGAAGCCGGCCAGACAAACCAAGTCCACTTCGCATCGGCGCAACTCGGCGATCACCAGGCGGTCATACTCCTCCCGCTCCAGGCCCTTCGAGGGTAGGCAGACCGCATGGAGCCCGCGCGCCCGCGCCGATTCGAGACCCTTCGCTTCCGGACGGTTGGAGATGACGACGGCAATCTCAGCCGCGACCTCTCCGGCGGCCGTTTTGTCGGCTATCGCCTCGAAGTTCGAACCCCGGCCCGAGAGCAGAATTCCAAGCTTCTTCATTCGTAGATCACCCGCCTTTTCGATTTCTCCTCCATCGGCGCCACGACGCCGATCACCTTGAACGGCTCGCCTGCGCCGGCCAGGACGTGCTCGGCTGCCCTTTGGAGATTGGGTGAAACGGCCAGAATCATGCCGATCCCGAGGTTGAAGGTGCGCCGGAAGTCGGCCGGCGGGATGCGGCCGATCTTCCGGAGGAGCGTAAAGACCGGCGGAATCTCCCAGGCCGACGTGTCGATGCGGGCGGCGAGTCCTTCCGGTAGGATGCGAGGCAGGTTATCGCTGATACCGCCGCCGGTGATATGAGCGGCACCCCTCACCAGCCTTGCTCCCAGCAGCCCGCGCAGCGCCCGGGCGTAACTGCGGTGTACTCGAAGAAGCTCGTCCCCGGCCGAGCAGCCCAGTTCCGGCACCATGCCATCCACCTTGTAGCCGGCCTCGTCAAAAAGGAGCTTGCGCGCCAGCGAATAGCCGTTGGTGTGCA
>CAYRPT010000216.1:0-6696 GCA_964425895.1 uncultured Solibacteraceae bacterium
GCGCCCTCGGCCCGGCTCCGCTGGCGCGAGTGATGAAGCACGTCGACGAGCCGGAGGAGCTCCTCGGATGTCATGGCCGGCCCCACCTTGCAGGCGATCGGATTGCTGATGCCGCGGAAGTATTCCACGTGCGCGCCGGCCGCCTGGCAGGTGCGGGCGCCGATCCACGGAAAATGGGTGGACAGGTTGTACCACCGCCCGTCCGGCTCGTGCCACCGCGTCTGGGCCTCCTCGTAGCCCAGGTGCAGCGCCTCGTGGCTGGTGAAGAAGTCGACCCGTTCGAGTTCACCGGCGTGAATGCCAAGGACGTTTTCGACCAAACGCAATGAGTCCGCGATGCTCTCGACGATCCGATCGTATTCGGCGGCCAGCGGGGAATGACGCACCCAGCTCAGGTCCCAATATTCGGGGTGGTGCAGGTCGGCGAATCCACCCTTCATCATGGCGCGAACAAAATTCAGCGTCAGTGCGGCGCGGCCGTAGGCCCGGATCAGGTTCCGGGGATCGGGGGCGCGGGCGGCGGCGGTGAACGCAGGGCTGTTGACCAGGTCGCCGCGGTAGCTTGGAAGCGTCACCCCGTCCCGGGTTTCCGTCTCTTCGGTGCGTGGCTTGGCGTACTGGCCGGCCAGCCGGCCGACGCGAATGACAGGCCGCTTCGTCCCATGCACGAGGACCAGGCTCATCTGGAGAAGGATCTTGAGCTTGTCGGTGATCGCGGCTTCGGTGCATTCCTCGAAGCGCTCCGCGCAATCCCCGCCCTGGAGCAGAAAGCGCCGGCCGTCCGCGGCTTCGGCAAGCTGGGCTTTGAGCGCCTCGACCTCCCACCGCGTCACCAGGGGAGGGAGTCCGGCCAGGTCTTGGAGCGCCGCCTGGTATTCCGTCCCGGATGGGTAGGCCGGCTGTTGGGCGGCCGGCCTTGCGCGCCAGGAGCCGGGAGACCAATCGCCCATCAGCGGGCCATCCAGCCGCCGTCAACCACCAGGATCTCGCCGTTGACGTAATTCGACGCCGCCGAGGCCAGGAACACGGCGGGACCCTTGAAGTCGTCCGGACGGCCCCAGTGTCCCGCCGGGATGCGAGCGGTAATCGCCGGGTTCCGCACGGGATCGGCGCGCAGCGCGGCGGTGTTGTCCGTCTCGATGTAGCCGGGCGCGATCGCGTTCACCTGCACGCCCTTCGACGCCCATTCGTTCGCCAGCGCCTTGGCAAGCTGCCCGACGCCGCCCTTCGCCGCGGCATAGCCCGGCACCGTGATGCCGCCCTGGAAGGTGAGCAGCGACGCGGTGAAGATGATCTTGCCCGAGCCGCGCGCCACCATCTCTTTGCCGATCTCCCGCGCCAGGATGAACTGGGCGTTCAGGTTGATCTCGAGGATCTTGTCCCAATACTCGTCGGGATGCTCGGCCGCCGGCGCACGCAAGATCGTGCCGGCGTTGTTGATCAGGATGTCGATCACGGGGAAATCGGACTTGACCTCACCGAGAAACCGGTAGAGCGCCTTGCGGTCCGCAAAGTCACAGGCGTATGCGGCGAACTTGCGGCCCGCCGCCGCCACCTCCTGCTCGACGCCGCTTCCGGAGGGTTCAAGCGACCGGCTCACCCCGACGATATCCGCTCCCGCCTCGGCGAGCCCGATCGCCATCGCCTTTCCAATTCCGCGCCGGCACCCGGTGACGAGCGCGGTCTTTCCGTCCAATCGAAACAGGTCTATTACGTTCATGTCGTGCGCGCCCTTCTAAGCGCAGTTGATCAGCACCTTCATGACCGGTCCACCCTTTTCGAGCTGCCGCATGCCCCATTCCAGCTCTTCGAGCGGGCACACGTTGGTCACGAGTTTCTCAAGCGGCAGCCGGCCCGCCGCGGCCAGTCCGATCGCGGCGTCGAAATCCTGGGGCTCATACACGCGCGCTCCGACGAGCCGCAGTTCCCGCCAGAAGAACCGGAACAGGTCCACCTTCGGAGGCTCCGAGTAGATCGCGACCATCACGATCCGGCCCCGCGTTCGCGGCAGCCTGGTCATCATGGCCGCACCAGCCGCCGAGCCGGTTACCTCGAAAACGGCATCGGCGCCGGCGCCCCCGGTTTGCTCTTCGACAAGCGCCGGCAGGTCCACTTCCAAGGGGTTCACTGCGTCCAGGCCCAGGCTACGCGCCAACTCCAGGCGAAACGGATTCACCTCGGTAAGCACCACCCGGGCCCCGGTCGTTTGAGCAACCAGCGCCACCAGCGCTCCGATGGGCCCGCCGCCCTGCACCACCACGTATTCGCCCGCTCGCACATCGCCCAGACGCACGTCGTGGCAGGCGACGGCGATCGGCTCCACCAGCGCGCCTTGCTCCATGGTGAGCGCGTCCGGCAGGCGGTGGAGCGCGTGCGCCGGCACCGTCCACAGACCCTGCATCGCACCTGGCGAGTCGATGCCAATGAACTTGAGCCGCTGGCAGATGTGCGAGTGCCCGGCCCGGCACGCCGGGCAGTCGTTGCACGGGTCGAGCGGGCGTACCGTGACGCGGTCGCCGGGCATCCAGTCTTCGACTCCGGCGCCGAGGCTCTCGATGACGCCGGACATCTCGTGGCCGATCACGGCCGGCACCTTCACACGGTGGTCCATCTTGCCATGAAAGATGTGCAAGTCGGTGCCGCAAATGCCGCAGTGGGACACGCGGATGCGGACCTGCCCGGTTTCGGGCTCCACCGGGAGACAGTCGCCAACCCGGATCGTCTCGTGACCCTCGTAAAATGCTGCTTTCATCACGACTCCAAGCACACGATTCTAGTTTCAAGCTCGGCCCAAGGCAACCCAAAGACAAGCGCCCAAACGGGCCGCCGGTACCATAATCCGCATATGCGGGCTCCGGTCCCTGTTCAGCGGGAAATGGAGAGCGGGCGCCCGTTGCCGGTGCGCCTGCTCCAACTTCCGATCCCGCGCGGCGCGGATCTCCGTCTGCTTGCCGGCCAGCATATCACCGTAGTGCCCGGGGAAACCGAGCCCGCTCAACCCCGGATTGCTCCCTCGGCCGGAAGTCCGGCCGCCGGAATCGATGGGGGGCGCTTCGCTCCCGCGCCGGCGGCCGGTCTATCATGAAGTGTTGCGCCCGATCTCTCGCCGAAGCGTTTTGTCCCTGGCGGCTTTCTGTCTTGGCTGCGGGGGTGGGGCAAAGGGGTTCGTTCCGCCGGCGGAGATCGAAGGGGGTTGGAAGCTGATCTCGCAGGGTGAATTGCCCGCTTCCGACGCCGCCGGCGAGGTGCGCGAGTTTGGACTGAGGTCAGCCCACGCGGCGGAATACGCTGGGCCGGAGGGCCGGCGGCTGAGCGTCCGTTTCTATCGGATGGGATCCGGCTCGGCCGCCTTCGAGCTCATGCAGACGTGGCGGCCGGCTGACGGCAAGATCGCGCTTTATCAGGGCGAATGGTTCGTGGTGCTCGAATCGCCGGGGCTCGATCATCGGGCTCTCTCGGCGCTTGCGGAACCTCTGGAACGGCATCTGGCCGGCCGCTGAGCTATGGGGGTCGGCCCCAGCCGGACTCCGGCCTCTACAACGAAGGAAGGAACAGACGGAGCCGTCGATGCCCCGCGGCGTAAGCCCACAATCCGGCAGTGCGCCATTGGCTTCGATCCACTCCCTCTTTCAGATCTCGCTTCTCGGCCTGGTGGCCAGCTACTACCTGGCGCTGGCCGGCTCGGGCTTCCCCGATCTGCCGTCGACCCTGGCCGCGGGACTGGCGGTCGGCGGCCGCTTGCTCCTGGTGGCCCTTAACCGTGAGCTGCCGCTGCGTGGTTCGCGCGCGGTGGCATCCGCTTGTGAGAATTTTGGTTTACCCGGGCGGCGGCCTTTCCTGTCGTCGGGATCGGACGGGACCCATCTTTCGAGCGGGGTCGTGCGATTGCGGATGTATCCGCGACGTAGTCAGTATTCGCATCGGCCGTATCGCCACTTCACTCTTTCGTCCAACAAGATAATCCATGGAGGCGAAGTTCTCAAGGGCTGTCTTGGCCCTCGTTGGCCTCCGCACCTGGACGTAATTTAGGCAAGATTCCCGTTGGATCGCCGGTCTCGACGTTGGCGCTCCTTTGGTCCGTAGAACACTCGTCCGAGAGCACTCCGGCCTCGGCGCTGGCTCTGGAAGCAGGGGGTGCGGTGAGATTTCGGAACGACCCCGATCGTGGGCGGAGGGCGCTACAGGTGACGATTTTGCGACGGTGGTGGGCCGATCGAAAGGGGGATTGACTTCTTCACAGAACGGATACAGACTACTAATGGAGCAACGGGTTCCTTCATCCGATTTATGGAGGGCTCTATGCAGAGCGGATCGATAGATCCTGAGGCGCCTCCCTAACTGGCCTGTCCCGGGAGTCGCGAAACCGGTAGCTCCCGTGAAACAGCCCGCCTTGCCCCGTGCCTTCGGGATTCCGGGCACGGAAAGTGGAAGAGTACCCACCGATTCACACCGCCCTTCAAAGTGCGCCGTTGGCCCGCGCTCAGGGGGACATTCTACATGGTGAGCGTTCCCACGACCTGTCCCTTTTGTGCCTGTGGGTGCGGATTCTTCCTGCAGGCTAGAGATGGCGAGTTGGTTGGCATAGCCCCTAGCGAGAGTCATCCGGTAGCGGCCGGAAAGATTTGCGCACGGGGATGGAGCGCACATGAGGCTCCGCTGTGGGGCAACCGGATCCTCCAGCCGATGATCAGGCGGCTCGGAACGCTGGAGCAAGTTTCCTGGGACACGGCGCTGGATTATACCGAGCAGCGGATACGGAACTTGATGGAGACGGGTAAGCCAGTTGGCGTACTCGGCTCAGCGCGGGCGACCAACGAGGAGAACTATCTGGCCGGCCGATTGGCGAGGGCAGGTCTTCAGACCAACCACGTCGATTTCTGCAGCCACGCCCTCTGCCGGCCGGTAATCGCCGGTTTCGAGGACGTCATCGGCGGACCCGCGCACTCGATTCGCCTTACAGACATCGAATCGAGCGACACGATCGTCTTGATTGAAGGCGACCTGGCGGAGACGCATCCCCGTGCGGCGTCGTCGGTCCTCAAGGCTCTGGAGAGGGGAGCCCGGCTGATCGCTATCGGGTGCGCACGGACGCAGATGGCTCGGGTGGCATCGAGCTTTCTGGAAACCGCGCCTGGCAGCGAAGGGGAAGCGATCAACGGCCTGCTGGCGGCGGCCGTTCACTTGGCGAGGGTCGGAGGCGGAGAGGCATCGGCTGCGGGCGGGGGATATGAACCGCTACGACAGGCTTTGAAAGCTGTGAGCACGAGTGCGCTTATGGACGTGGCAGCGGAGTGGATTGCAGCGGCGGAGAGGGCTGTGTTCCTGATGGGACCCACCGCCGGCCGGCCGGTCCAACTTCGCCGAGACGCGGCCGCCCTGGCCACATTGGCTGCAACGACAGGACATCTGGGCAGACCCAAGTCCGGCCTACTGCCGCTGTTGGGGCGGAGCAACGTACGCGGGGCTTGTGATATGGGCGTGGCTCCGGACCGGCTGCCGGGTTACGAGCGCATCGATGATGGAGAAGCGCGGCAGCGCGTCCAGTCCGTTTGGGGGAAGGCGGCGCCGACTTCTCAGGGACTGGATGCGGAAAAGATGCTCCTATCGATTAGCGGATTGATCGTGCTGGCGGACGATCCGGCGGCGGTTCTACCAAGGGGGCAGCGGGCTCGCGAGGCCTTGGAGCGGATGGAATTCGTGGTGGTGTTAGACGCCTTTATGACACCGGCGGTGAGTGTCGCACACGCCGTGCTGCCTGTGGCGAGCTTCGCGGAAACCGACGGAACGATCACGAACATGGAGGGCCGAGTTCAGAGGGTGCGAGCCGCGACCACTCGACCGGGGGAGGCCATGGACGGATGGCTATTGCTGGGAGCGCTTTGCGCGCGCTTCGGCGCAGGCGGCGCGTGGAACTCGGCGGCCGAGGTCTTTCAGGAAATAACGCGGGCGGCGCCCCGCTATGCGGGCATAGCGCCCCAGGTGTTCGACGAAGGGTGGGGGTCGCCAGTGCTGGCGGAGCCCGAACGCGCGAGTTTCACCTTACGGGCCACCGCGACGGAAACATCAACCTCCGCTGAATACCCTTATGTGCTGGCGCGGGATGGCGCGTTCGACTGGGGCAGCGATCCGCATGTTTCGCTTTCGCCAACCTTGCATCGCGAGTACCAGTCGGAACGAAAACTATTCCCGAACGGCTTCGTTGTGATGAGCCCAGGGGATTCGGACGCTCTCGGCGTGCGCCCCGGTTGGCGGGTGAAGCTGACCTCCGCTTACGGAGAGGCAATCGTTCCGGTTCAGCAGCGGGAAGGCTTGCGGCGCGGAGCCCTGCTGGCGCCTTACGGGTTCCGCGACTCGTTCGCCAACGTGCTTGATGAGAGCGGAGCCATGGCCGTGAATGTCGAGCGAGTGTGAGATGCAGCCACTTGTCCTTACGGTCGGCAGGCGTGAAGTCACGAAATGGCTGGGGAGGCTCCTAGACTGTGACGAAGTCATCGCTCCGGTCTCAGGGCCGTGCGGCGAGGTGGTCTTCAGCACGATTCATTCTCCCGAGCAGGTCCGGTGGGATTTCGAGAACACCCTGCCGCCGCCAAAGCAATTCGTGCTACCGCAGACCGACCCCATAGTTAGTATCAAGGGCAACGGGAACTGGATCAAGGTTGCACCAATATTCGACGAAAGGCGACTAATTCTGTTCAA
>CAYRPT010000217.1:0-6695 GCA_964425895.1 uncultured Solibacteraceae bacterium
GAATCTCGGCCCCCGGACCGATGAAAGTGAGACCCGCCTCGGAGCACGCGCGGGCCAGCGCCGGGTTCTCGGCCAGGAAACCGTAGCCGGGGTGGATGGCGTCCACACCGGTATCCCTGGCCAGCCGGATGGCGCCCTCGATGTCGAGATAGGCCTGCACCGGGCCGCGGCCCTCACCGATCTGGTAGGTCTCGTCGGCCTTGAACCGGTGCAGGCTCAGCCGGTCTTCCTGGGAATAGACCGCCACGGTCCGGAGACCCAACTCGTTGGCGGCCCGTAGAATACGGATTGCGATCTCACCGCGGTTCAATGCGAGCAGCTTCTTCATGGGGATATATCAACCCTTTTCCACCTCGTCAGAGGCCTGCGGCCAGCAGCGGGCCGCTGATGGGATTTGGCGTTCAGAATCTCCGCCGCGGGGACAACTCCGCCGGGAAAGCGCCTTCGTACTAGGATGGAACATTTCCAGGCCGCCTGCGTAGTGGGTGATGAGGTGTGACATGTTTCCTATGGTTCGCCAGCTACCCCTTTTGATGACCACCCTGGTCCTTTTGGGCTGCGACTGGGCCGAAATGGCCGGCTCGCCTGCGTTCAAAGAAGATTTCAACTACTCGTACAACTTCGCGCCAGGAGGCCGGATCTCCGTAGAGAGCTTCAACGGCTCGATCGAAGTCGAAGCCTGGGACAAGAATGAGGTGGAAATCCGCGGTACGAAATACGCCTCCAGCGAAGAACTGCTGCAGGCTTTGAAGGTGGACGTCGTGGCCACGGACACGATGATCCAGGTCCGCACCATCCGGCCCTCGGGACGCCGGGGCAGCATGGGCGCGCGTTATGTGATCCACACCCCGAGAAAAGTTGAGGTCGACCGCCTCGACAGCTCGAACGGCTCCATCACGATTGCCGGGACGGAAGGCTCCGCGAGGCTTGAAACGTCGAACGGCCGCATCCAGGTGAAGGACGTGCGCGGTGACATCGAAGCCGAGACGTCGAACGGCGGCGTGGACGTCAGTGAGAGCGGCGGCAACGTCGTGATCCGCACCTCGAACGGGGCGGTAAACGCCAGCGCCGTCCGCGGCCACCTGAGGGCCACGACCTCAAACGGCAGCATCAAGGCCCGGCTGCTGGGCACCCCTGACGGACGGCCGGTTGAGCTTCGCTCCTCGAACGGGTCCATCACCCTGACGCTTCTCGAACAGCCTACTTCCGACGTGTTGGTATCAACCAGCAACTCGTCGATCACCGTGTACGCTCCGGACTCGCTCCGCGCCAACCTGAAGGCAAGTACTTCCAATGCCTCGGTCAACTCGGACTTCGAAATGATGGTGAAAGGGAGCCAAAGCAAGAACCGCATGGAAGGCACGATCAACGGCGGCGGGCCGCTTCTCGAGCTCGAGTCGTCGAACGGGGGCGTCCGGCTGCTGAAGGGCGAAGCAGAAGCAAACTAGGCGGGAAGCCGGAAGGTTCGATCCCGGGTGCTATTCTCGGGATATGAATAGTGGGGAGGCTCTGCCTATCATCTTCCGGTCCGCCGATCCCGACGCCCGGGAAGACGCGGAAGCCGTTCGGGATCTGCTGTTGGAGGCCGGACTCAGGCCGGTCCTGCTGGACGACGGAGCGCCGGGGGTGCCCGTGGGGGTCTATGAGGTACGCGTCCCGGCGGGCGAGGCGGAGCGCGCGGAGGAACTGGTCCGGAGGGCCGAACAGACGCCGCCGGAGGCGGGAGACGCTTCGCACGCGATGGACCTGGAGACGATCTTCAGCGGCCTCGGGGCGAACGCCGAAATTGAGGCTCTCGGTGTGCGTACGGTGCTGGATGCCGACGGAATTCCGACTGTCTTCGTCAGTCCGCCGCAATATCCGAACCTTCGTTTCGTCGTCAAGGTGCCGCGAAAGTACGTTGTACGGGCCCGCCAGGTGATCGCCGAAGCCTTGGCCGTCGGGCCGCAGGGCGCCGAGGAAGCCGAAGTGGACGGCGAAAGCCCCTCGGAGAGATAGCCGAAGCTTTCAGCTTTAAGCGGTGCCAAAGCTTTCAGCTTCTGGATGAGCGCCGTCAGCATGCGCATCCACCTCGTAGCTGATTGCCGGCTGACGGCTGATTGCTGACCGCTTGCCCGCCGCGCCGTTCGCGGCCGGCCGTGACGTCCCGCCCCCGGGACTGTTCCTACTGCTCGATCAGCTTGCGGAACCGCCGCACGAGGGTGGAGAAGATCGAAGCGGCGAGCTCCATGTTATCGGAGAGCAGATCGTAGAAATCGTCGCGGGCGATCCGGAGCAGCGTAGTGTCCTCCACGGTGCGGGCGGTCACCGGCAACGTGGAGTCATCGAAGAGCGCCCATGAACCCAGAACCTCGTGTTGGCGGGCGACGTGGAGCGTCTGGCCACCGCGGATGATCTCCACGGCGCCGTCCAGGATGACGTAGAGCGCCTGTAGCGGTTGGTTAGGAAGCAGAATGTCACGTTGCGGGGGGTGCTTTACCTCTTCGGCAATCAAGGCGATGCGGGAAAGCTGATCAGGGGTCAGGCTGGCGAGCAGTTCGACCGCCTCGAGGGCGATCACTTTCTCAACGATATTGCGCTCGAGCATGCTGCCACGTTCAGGCTAGCGCGGCGGCCGCCTGCCGCGCTACCGGCGCGATCACCGGGTCCTGGCTATCGGCGAGATTCCGGATCAGAACGGCCAGGGAGCGGAGCCGGAGTTCTCCGGCGGCCGCCACTGCGCAGGCCTGGAGCCAGGTGTCCTGGGGCTGGACCTGCTGCCGGAGCGCCACCACAAGATCCGGCACCTGAATGCCGAACTGCTCGCGTCCGATGTCGAGCAGATGCGGGGAGCCGTCGAAGAGCGGAATGAGGAAGTGCTTGAGGTCGGCCTCGAGAATGTTATCGAGCAGTTCGAGGGCGCTGGCGAACTCCTCGGGCCGCCGGTTGCTGACGGCGAGGTAGGCGGCGCGGATCTGCCGCGGGGGGTAGCGCAGACCCAACAACCGGAACAGGCGCTCCGTGGTTTGCTGGAGTCTTTTCTCGATGGTGCGCGCCAGGAGCGCGGTGGCCTTACCGCCCGGTTTGATTTCCCGGAACCGCGTCAGCGCCGCGTACAACTGGAAGTACGATTCGGCCTCGGCGCGGATCTGGGCGCGCACCTGGGGTTCGCCGAAGTCCAGGTTCGCCACCTGCTCCCGCAGCTTGCCGAGAGCCTTGAGGACGGCCTCTCGCACGTTGAGATCGGGGTCGCCGAGGGACTCCCGCAGCACATCCACGCTCTTTTGCACCGGGATGCCGGCGAGTACACGCGGGACGTGCCGGCGGATGGCGCGATCCCGGCCGCGACCGCCGAGGACGCCGCCGAGGACGTCGCAAATCGGCTCGCCGTAGGCGGTTAGCGCATCGATCGTAGTCCTGCGGAGATCATGATCCGCGAGGCGGGGGATGATCTCGCCCAGATAGTCGAAGTTCTGGAGGCGTCCGGCCGCCCGGAGGGCCGCCCCGACCACGCGATGGTCGTTGTCGGCCAGGAGCCGGTGGAGGAGGTCGATACCCTCGTCACCGCGAACTCCGACGGCGAGGGCCGCAAGGGCGCGGCGTTCGGGGGATGGGCCACTGGCGGCTTCGATCAACCATTGCCGGGACACGAGCTTCTGGACGTTGTCCCGCTGGCCGGCAAAGGCGTGCAGCACCGCTTCCCCTACGGAACTGTCCGCGTGGCCCAGCAGCTCCGCGGCCAACTGCCGGGGCTGATCCGAAACCGTCTCCAGCGAACCTTCGTGAATGTTCCCTTCTTTCGATGACGTGCGGCCTCGGCGCCGGAGGCTCGCAGCCGCGCGGTTAGCGCTCAGAAGGTACGCGACGGACTCGCGGGCGAGCTCCGGCGGAACAGGGAGACGGCGTAGTTCCGCCAGTGCCCGATCTTCCAGACCTGGGAACCCGGCGCCCCTCGCCAACTCGTAGACTTTCGCCCGAACCAGATCCGAAGGGCTGCCAGCCAGCTCCGTCAGCAACGGAGCCAGGTCGCAGCCAGGCGCCTCTCCCAGTAACGACACCGCATAGAGGACCTGGCGCGGGTTGGGGCTGCGGGCGGCCTGTTCCAGCAGCTTCACGGTCTCGGTGTCCTGCACAGAGATGCGCGCATCCTCCAGGTCCAGGCGGCGGGATTCCACCCGCCGGCGCACAGTATCCATATATTCACGTCGCGCCCGGTGCGCCAAGGCCAGCCACGCGCCGGCCAGGCCGGCGATGAGAAGCGGCAGTTGCCAGGGTTGCGTCAGCGACAGGCGGGTGAGACCGACCAGAAGCAACGCCGCCGCACCTTTCGCGAACCGATCGGCGAACATGTCGACGAAAGCCTTGGTGCGGTTCTTGAGTTGGGCCGGCAAGGGAAGGTAGAGCAACTCGATCGCCGTCTTCGAAATGGAGTACCGGGAGGATGCCTCGATAAGGCGGGTGGCGGCGGCGCCGAGCAGCCCGGGGACGGCGGCACAGAACAGAGAAGCCGCGCTGATGGTGGCAGGGGCAAGCAATAGGGTCCGGCCGACGCCGAAGCGTCCGATCAGGAACGAGGTGAAGAAGAACTGAAGGACAAGAGTGGTTACGTTGACGTAGACCCCGTTGAACACGCCAAGGAATGCGGTCAGCTCATTCTGATTCGGATACCGGCTCTCGGCGAAAACGTTGAACTGATACTCGACCAGCGTTTCGGCGAAGTACGTGATGAAAATGATTCCGAAAATGACCAACAGGTGTTGGTGGCGGGCGATGGAGGCGATCACACCGCCCAGCGACAGCCCGACAGACGGTTCGACGTCGCCGGAGGGCCGGCGGAAGCGCTCGCCGATGCGGACGCCGGTTCGCTTCCACTCGGCGAACCCGGCCGCCATGAGCGAGGCGAAGGCCAGACCGATAAAGGCCCCGCCGATCGGGAGCAGCACCCGGGCGTCATGCCGGGCGCCCACGGCGGCAATGCCGCCGCCGGAGAGTCCCCCGAGAATCGCGCCCAGCCCCAACAGGGCATACAGGCGTTTCGCCTCGCGGCCGTCGAAGAGGTTGGCGGCGATCAGCCATCCCTGGGAAAGGAAGACAGTGGCGAGCAGGTAGGACCACACGGCGAATGCGTAAAGTACGATCCGGGAGGGGTTCTCGCTCCATTGATGCAATAGGGCCAGACAGGCGAGCATGACGGCGGACGAGCCGGCGCTGGCGGCAATCCAAGAGATGCGCATCGCCAGCCTGGTGTAGAAGTAGGCGACCAAGCCGCCGACGATCGCCACGAGCAGGTAAAGGTACGGCAGCTCGCGCTTCACGTCGGCCAGTCCGCTCAGGAAGAAAGAGGTGGCGAAGGTTTTGAGAACATAGACGGCGCACAGGCTGCAATAGAAATAGAGCGCCATGAAGATCGTCCGGGCGTACTCACCCGGCCGGACGTCGAAGGCGCTTCGCCACCACTTGCGCAGTCTGGTCACGGATCTCCAAGCTAGCAGGCGGATGGGCGCGGATACAAGCGTTCGGCGCCGGCCGGCGGACTAGCCCTTGATAACCCCCATCGGGCGGAGGCGGGCCACCTTCCGGGCCAAGCCGGCACGCTCAACCACGTCAATCACCTCGTCGACATCCTTATACGCCTCCGGGACCTCTTCCAGGATCCCGTCGCGGGTTTCGCTGCGGACGATGATGCCGCGCTCCTCGAGGGCCTGCTGCACCTGCCGGGCATCACGTCCGCGGCGGGCGGCGGTACGGCTGAGCAGCCGCCCGGCTCCGTGGCAAACGCTGCCGAAGGTTTCCTTCGTGGCGCCCTCCGCCCCGCTCAGCACCCAGGAGGCCGTTCCCATGCTGCCTGGAATGAGGACCGGCTGGCCAACGTGGCGATAGATATCGGGGACCTCGCGGCGGCCTGGCGGGAAAGCGCGGGTGGCCCCTTTGCGGTGCACCAACACGTCGCGCTTGCGGCCGTCCACCTCATGGCGCTCCTTTTTGGCGATATTGTGGCAAACATCGTACAGCGTCGCCAGCCGCGCCGACGCGCCGAAGACGCGTTCAAAAGAGCCGCGCAGCAGATGGAGGATCGCCGTTCGATTGGCCCAGGCGAAGTTGGCGGCCGCGCGCATGGCGCCGAGGTAGGTTTGCCCCTCTTCGGACTGAATGGGTACGCAGGCGAGCTGACGGTCCGGCATCGTGATGTCGTACCGTGCCATGGCCGGGCCCATCCGCTGAAGGAAGTCGGTGCAGACTTGGTGGCCGAGGCCGCGCGAACCGGAATGAATAAGAACCACAACCTGCCCCGGTGCTAAGTTCATGGCCCGGGCAGCGGCGGGAGAAAAGACGGACTCGACGTACTGGATTTCGAGGAAGTGGTTCCCGCTGCCGATGGTACCGAGCTGGGGCTGTCCCCGCTGTTTGGCCCGGGCAGAGACAGCGTCAGGGTCGGCTGCCGCGAGGCACCCGCCCTCTTCGGCGTAGTCGGCGTCACCGCTGTCGGCGAGACCGCGCTTGACCAGCCAGCGGGCGCCCTTGTCGAGCACATCCTCCAGTTCACGCTCGTTCAGCGGCAGGGGGCCTTTGGCCCCGGCACCGCTGGGCACATCGCGGAACACCTGCGATACGAGTTCAGCGAGCCGGGGGCGAACGTCGGTCTCGGTCAGAGCGGTGGTGACCAGGCGCACACCGCAGTTGATGTCGAAACCGACACCGCCGGGGGAGACGACGCC
>CAYRPT010000218.1:0-6666 GCA_964425895.1 uncultured Solibacteraceae bacterium
GAAGCGCAGCGCGCGGTGCTGTTTCGGCTTCATCCCGCGCGACATCGACATGAGTTTCTGTGTGTACTGAAGCGCCTTCCGGTACAGCCGCTCGATATCCTGGAGCGCCTGAAGGAATTCCTGGCGGCGTTCCTCCAGATCGACCTCTTCGGGAATGGCGTCCGGGAGGTTGAGGACTTCGCCGATCGCGACGTGGTCCCGCTGAAGCTCGAGCCGCAGCTCGACCAATCTTTTGATCACCAACGGACAACGGGACAACGCCTTGAGAACCATCCGGCGGCCGTGCTCCATCCGGCGGGCGATTTCGATCTCTCCTTCGCGGGTGAGCAACGGCACCGTGCCCATCTCCCGGAGGTACATCCGGACCGGATCGTTGGTTTTGTCACCGTCAGTGACCAGGTCGAGATCGACAGCGTCCTCGGGCTCCTCGGCGTGACGGGCCTTCGCCACATCGGCGTCGTCAAGGATCTCGATACCGGCGCGGTCCAGGTCGGCCAGCAGGTCATCCAGGTCCTGTCCGTCGACGAGATCGTCCGGGAGCACATCATTGACTTCGTCGTACGAGACATACCCGCTCTTGCGCCCCGCATCCATGAGCTTCTTCAAGCGACCGTGTTTTTCGTCACTCGGCACCAGATCCCCAGAGCTCAGCCCGTTTGGCGTGCGACCCCTGTAATTGTATCAACACGGCCCAACACCGCGAGCCGGTTCGCCCGCCGCCCGGCCCAACTCCTCCATGAGCTGCCGCGCCCGCGGCAAGTCGCCCGCGCGCTCCGCCTCCACAATGCGCGACTTGATCTCGGCAAGCTGCTCTTCTCGTTCCTTGCGCGCCAAAGTGGGCAGAAAGGCGAGCGCCTGCTTCAATGAGTTCTGTTGCTCGTCATCTACTGCATCGGCAAAAGCCACCGCCGCCAATAGGATCTTGTCACTCTCTTCCAGGCGGGCTTCAACTTCGCCGTAGCCCCACGGCTCCCCTGAGGACTCCAGTTGCAGCATCACGCGGAGTAGCGGCCAGGTCCGAAACCGCTGGACCGAGTTCAGCCCAGTCAGCCGGGGGATTACCTCGCGGCGAGCCGCCGGGTTATTCAACAGAACATTGACGAGCACCTTCTCCTTCGGCTGGACATCGTTCCCCGGGAGCGGTGGAGCCTGGGGGCCGCGCGCCGCTTCCAGGCGCCGGAACTCCTGGCGCACCAGGGCCGGGTCCACCCTCAAGTACTGAGCCACCTCCTCCACCACCGCCGCCCGCTCCAGCTTGTTCGGCAGCTTCCGGATGACGGGCAGGAGCACCTGTTGGAAGCCCTGCACGCGTCCTTCGGCGGTGCTCATACCGAACCGCCGCCGGACGCGGTCCGCCAGCCAGTGGAAGCACCCCGGCGCGTCCTCCAGGAGCCGCCGGTAGGCCTCGGTCCCGTGATGCCGCACAAACTCGTCCGGATCGAATCCCCCGGGCAACTCCAGCACGCGCACGTGCATGCCTTCTTCGAGCAGGAGTTCGATCGAGCGTTCCGCAGCGCCCGAGCCGGCAGCATCCGGGTCGTAGTTCACCACAATCCGGTCCGAATGCCGCCGCAGCGTGCGAATCTGCTCGGCGGTGAGCGCGGTCCCACAACTGGCCACCGCTTCGAGCACCCCAGCCTGGTGCAGGCCGATTACATCCATATACCCCTCGACGAGGATCGCGCGGCCGTTCTTGCGCACCTCGCGCCGCGCCCGGTGGAGGTTATAGAGGACGAAGCTCTTCCGATAGATGACGGTTTCGGGGGAGTTCATGTACTTCGGCTCGTCCCCGGCGGCCAGCGCGCGGCCGGCGAAAGCAATGATCTTGCCGGTTTCGTTGTGGATGGGGAACATGAGCCGCCCGCGGAACCGGTCGAACCACCCGGAACCCTCCTGCCGCCGCGACACCAGCCCCGAAGCCTCCATCTGGGCCTCGGTGAAACCGCGCTGTTGGAACGCCCGGACCAGCGCCTGCCCGCCGCGCTCCGCCAGGCCCAGGCCGAATTCGATGGCGGACTGAGGCGAGACGCCGCGCTGGGAAAGGTAGTCACGTGCGGCACTGCCAGCGGGCGAATCAAGGTTCTGGCGGAAATTCTGTTGCGCCAATTCGTGCATCTCGTGAACCGCGGCCCGGCGGCGGCTCTCGTCGTCCGTGTAGCGCGGCCGCTCGGGCAGCGGGATGCCATGACGCTCGGCCAGTTGCGTGACGGCCTCCCAAAACGTCAGCCCCTCAATCTCCATCACGAACTTGATGAGGTCGCCGCCCGCACCACAACCGAAACACTTGTAGAACTGGTGGGCGGGGTGCACGCTGAAGCTCGGCGTCTTCTCCTGGTGAAACGGGCACAGGCCGACGTAGCGCGTGCCCGCCTTCTTCAGATTGACGTATTCCCGGATGACAGCGACGATGTCGATCTGGGATTTGAGCTGTTCGGCGAACTCCATACCGGACTATCCGCCACTATCCTACCCGGTCATCGGCCCGCGCGGTGACCCGCGGTCACCTCGCCAGCGGCAGGTTCTGGCTCTGACCCCCATCCACCGAGATCACCTGGCCGGTCACGTGCGCGGCTTGCTCGGAAGCGAGCCAGGCGACCAAATGCGCGTGGTCCTCGGGCGTGGCCAGCCGCCCGGACGGCACCAGGGACGCGCAGGCTTCCAGGCTGGCGCCCCGCTCGCGGATGGACTGCCTGAGCATCTCGGTGTCCGTCATGCCGGGACAGAGGCAGTTGACCGTAATGCCATACCCGGCCACCTCCACGGCGAGGCACCGCGAGAGGTGGATGACGGCCGCCTTGGCGGCGCAGTAGCTGAGCTGACCGGTGCGGACGATCAAGCCCGCGATCGACGAGATGTTGACAATCCGGCCGGCGCCCCGCGGCATCATCCGCCGGATGGCAGCCTGGCAACAGAGGAAGGCGCCTTTGACGTCGACGGCGAAATCCTGATCCCAAGCTGCCTCGGTCAATTCCGTGGTGGGCGCGGAGTGGTAGACTCCGGCGTTGTTGACGAGCAGCCAGAGCGGTCCGGCCTCTGATTCGACCCTGTCAAAAATCGCCTCGACCGCCGCCCGGGAGGTGATATCACCAGCCACCGGCAGTACGGCCCACCCGCCTCCGGCAATCTCCGCCGCCGCCTCTTCGGCCGCGGCCCCCGAGATGTCGTTCACGCACACAATCAGGCCTTGGGCCGCGAGCACGGTGGCGATACCCTTACCGATGCCGCGGCCGGCGCCGGTGACGAGCGCTACCTTGGCGTGCCGCCCGCCCACGTTCAACCCTCCGCCGCCGACAGCAGTTCGCGCAGGAACGCGCAGGTCTTTCGGGCGGCCGGCTCGGGATCCCCTTCCGGCGCCACTACCACGGATGCCGAGCCGCGGAAGCCCTCCCCCCGGAGCAGACGCAGGATGCGCGGCCAGTCCAAGCGATCGCTCTGGGGAAGAACACCGGGCGGCCAGCGGCTCGGATCGTAGAGATGGATATGGGTGGCCCGGCGCTTCGCCGCCCGGATGCCGTGCTCGATGGATGGCTCGGCTTCCGCCAGCTCGTAGGTGTCCATCATCACGCTGAAAGCGGGGCTGGCTACTTTGTCGACCCAGGCCATCGCCTCATCCATCGAGTTGATGTACGCCGTCACCCCGGGATCGGCGGGCTCAAGCATCACCACCGTGCCGGCTTTCTCGGCATGTTGCGCCAGGTCCCGGAAGACATCCCCGGCCAGGCGGTCCATTTCCTCTTTCGATGCTCCCGGGATGCCCGGGCCGCGGGAAGCTCCCAACCCGACCCGCGCACCGAAACACGCCGCGAAGTCGATCAGCCGCTTGAATGCGCCGACGGACCGGCGCCTCACCTGCGGATCGGCGCTGAGTAGCGCATAGCCCTGTACAGCCATGCGGCCCGAGTTCACGACCGGCAGGGCGGCGCCCGCAGCCGCGAGCGCCCGCTCGAAGACAGCAGGCGCCGGCACGCAGTCCGGGTCGGGCATGAATTCGATGCCATCATACCCCCACGCCACCGCTGTCCGGCAGAGCTGCTCCGGGGAACCCATCAGGACTTTGACGATGAAGCCGAGGCCGTCGATATCGGGCGTGGATGCGAACAAGCAAAGTTTGATGTCGGACACGGTCATTCTCCGCCGATCTGGGTATGCTCCGCCGCGCCGCGACCGACTCCGCGGTCGCCAGGGGCGCCCTCCCCCGCCGCTATCAAAGCTTCGCCGCGGTGATCAGCACCAGCGACAGCACATAAAGCGCGAACATGGCGGCCAGCATGCCGTTCGTTCCGCGGGGCGCACCGCGGAACTCCTTCCAGACAAAGACCCCCCAGACAGCGGCCACCAGGGGGGCGGCCAGGCTCAGCCCGTAGGAAATCGCCGGGCCGGCCGACCTGACCGCCATAAAGCTGAAGATATTACCCCAACACCAGATACAGCCGGCCAGCACACCCGCCAGGTGGTCGCGGCGCAGGCCTTGGAAGTAATCGCCAGCCCCCAGCGGCGGCCCTTCGACCGGCTTCTTCATGAAGTAGGAGTTGTAGAGAAATGTACTCAAGAAGACGCCAACGGAGAAGAACACGACGGCGCTGAAGTTTGTCAGCTTGCCCGCGCTGGCCGCCGTGAATTCGGTATCGATGGAGCGCTGCACGAACAGGTAGTAGAGGGAGATCATCACGCCCACCATCACCGAAAGGATCACGCCCTTCACCGGACTCTTGCCCTGCTGCTCCGAAACCCGGCGGTAGGCGTTCATGCTCAACAGCACGGCCGCGACGATCGTGACCGACCCCAGCCCGAGCAGCCGGGCGTCCCCCGCCGGCTGGTCCGCGTACTGGACCCAGATGCCGAGCACCCACGCGAGTCCCCCGCCAAAGGTGAAGGCCACCGCCATCCCGGCCAACGAAATGGCCGCCACGAGGCAGAGTGTCCCGAGATTCCAGACGCAGCCCCCGAGTAGTGCCAGGCCGATATATTGCGCCTCGGCCTGCCGCAGATCGTCCAGGAACGACCGTCCTTCGCTGCCGATGCTGCCGATGGTGAAGGCCGCCAGGATCGACATCAGCAGGATGCCGAAGGAGTAGTCCCAATAGAAGAGCTCAAAGCGCCAATCCTTTCGGGCCAATTTCTGGGCGTTCTGCCACGAGCCCCAACAGATCATTGCCAGCACGCACATCAGCACGGCGGCGCCGTAACTCTGAACCTCGATCATCGGCGGTTATTCCTTTTCCGGCTCACGCTGTTCGTCCGGCGGGGCGCCGCGTTCCGGCCCTGATTCGGTGGGACGAGTTGGTGAAGCCTACCCCTCTCCGCCCGGGTCCCCCGCGGCTCATCGCCTCGCGCAGTTGCTATCATACATCGCCGCCGGGACACGCCCCGATGCTGGCTGGGCCACTTTTGATCCACCTCTTCTTCCGGAGTGCACCCGCCGGGATTGGGGGCGCGGGCGCGTCAGGCGGTGGCGTTCGGGCTTCCGCCGGCTGGCTCGATGATAGCCGACATGGAACCCTTCGAGTTCGGCATGCGCCAGTCGGCGCCGTAGGAATGAATCTGGTCGCGGGCGAATTCGGCTTGCGGCAGTTCGCAGGTCATGACCAGGGTGCGGCCCGTCGTGTCGACCTCGACGGCGTGCTGGTACGCTTTGGCCTCACTGAAGAGAAAGAGCTTCTGAAGCATCTCGATGACGTAGTCGTAGGTATGCTCGTCATCATCCAAGAGAACTACGTTGTAGAGAGGCGTCAGCTCTTCGTCCCGGATCGTGCCGGTCTCCGGAACCACGACGGTTTGAGGCATAGAGGTGTCGTTTCGTTACATCTTCGATCCTAGCCGATTTCCCCGCCGGTCCGGCCGCGTGTCACGAGCCGGCGGCCAGCGTCCGCGCTCACATCAGCTCGAAGATCACGAGCTTGACCGGGGCATCGGAGAGGTTCTCCACCTGATGTTCCCCGCCGTCGTGGAAATGGACAGTGCCGGCGGCCATGTCTTCCTCAGAGGTTCCGCCGGCCGCGGTGTAGCGCAGCTTGGCCGCCGTCGCCGAATAGACAAGGCGGCTCGCCGCCGTGTGCGGCGGGAGCTTGTCGCCGGGGCTGAGCGACACCTCGATGACCTTCGTCTGCTCGTTCTCGAAGACGATGCGCGCCTTGTCGGGGACAAGTTCGGCGAGATTGGAGGTTACGCCCGGCGTCGGATTCGCGGTCTTGCGCTCGATCACCAGGTACTCCGCCGCGATCGGACCGATGTTCTTCACTCCATGGGTCCCGGCAGGGTGCCAGTGCGCCTGGCCGGCGCGGTGGACGGCATCACTCGGCGGCACGTCCGGCCGCAGGAGCCGCAGCCGGTAGTCAGTGATCGAATACACCACACGGTCCTCTCCGCGGTGCATCGGCAACTCCACCTGCGATGGCACCGTGAACTTCGAAACCTTCAGGTGGTCGTTTTCAAGCAACAGCTTCACATTGTCGGGAGCGGCCGTGGCGATGTCCTCGACAAACGCCGGCGCGGCCGCTTCGTCGCCGCATCCGGCGGTCCACAGCACGACGCCCAGAACAACGAGCGACAAGATGGCAGGTTTCATGGGATCCTCCTTTCAGGTCCCTCTTCCGCCGCCTATTCTATTACGAGTACCGGCCGTCAAGCGCCGGCGTGGGCGGGGCGGGATACTCGAGGCGCAGCGAG
>CAYRPT010000219.1:0-6663 GCA_964425895.1 uncultured Solibacteraceae bacterium
GAAAGGGACCGGCCAAAGCGGCGCGTTGATGTAGCCATGGTTTTTGTAGTAGTAAATGAAATCACCGGTGAAAGGAGCCGCCGGCGCGAGCCGGGGGAAAATCTCCGGGATCCGGAAGGTTGGAAAGGGTAGACAGTATGTTCGAACAGAGCCTGGTAGACGTAGGCAAGACACGAGCGACATGGTCGGTTCTGCTTTCGTTCGCGATTCAGATCGTCCTGATCCTCATCTTGATCCTCATCCCGATGATCTACTTCGACACCCTGCCCGCCACCCAGTTGACCAGCTTCCTGGTGGCGCCGCCTCCTCCTCCGCCTCCTCCGCCACCTCCGGCGGCGGCCCCCGTAAAAGTCGTAAAGGTCATTCCGAAGCAGTTCGACGCGGGAAAGCTGATGGCCCCGAAGGAGATTCCGAAGGAGATCGCGGTCATTGAGGAAGATGAGCTTCCGCCTCCGGGCGCGGGTGGCGTTGTAGGGGGCGTACCCGGCGGGGTGCCGGGCGGCAGCCCCGGCGGCGTCATCGGCGGCATCATCGGGTCGGTGCCGATCGCGGCGCCTCCGCCTCCGCCTCCGCCGGTGAAGGAGAAGCCGAAGCCGGCGCCTCCCAAGCGAATCCGTGTCGGCGGAAACGTCCAGGCGGCGCGGCTTGTGAACCAGCCGAAGCCGGTCTATCCGCCGCTGGCGCGGCAGGCCCGGATTCAGGGGACGGTGCGGTTCAACGCGATCATCGGCAAGGATGGGCACATCGAGAATCTCACACTCGTAAGCGGCCATCCGCTGCTGGTCCCCTCGGCCACGGCGGCGGTGAAGCAGTGGGTTTACAAGCCCACGCTGCTGAACGGCGAGCCCGTCGAGGTAGTCACGGTAATCGACGTGAACTTCACGCTGAGCGGCTAGAGTGGAGATCGGTCGGCTCGGGAGTGTGCATAGAGTTTTCGTCCGCAAGGACGAGTAGTTCGAAGATTGAAATCAACTCGCAGGAGAAAGACAGATGCTTCTACAATTGAACGCTTGGGCGTTTATGTTGGCGGGCGGTGCGGTCGGATTCGACCTCCGTTCCATGTGGGCCCAGATGGGTATTCCGGCCAAGGCCGTGGTCGTATTGCTGTTCTTGATGTCCGCCTATTCGATCGGCATCATGATCGACCGGTTCCTCGCCTACAGCGCGGCGCGGAAGCAGTCGCGGCAATTTGCTCCGGCGGTCGCGGGCGCGTTGCGCGAGGGCAAGCTCGACGAGGCCATCAAGATTGCCGACCGGTATAAGAAGAGCCACCTTGCCAAGGTCGTGGTTGCCGGGTTGCAGGAATTCAAAGTGCATGAAGTGGGCACCGAGATTCCTGGTGAGGACATCGAAGCGTCTCGACGTGCTCTGGAGCGCGCCGAGGCCATCACCCACGCTGAGCTGAAGCGCGGCGTTTCGTCGCTGGCGACTATCGCCGCCTCGGCGCCGTTCGTTGGCCTGTTCGGTACGGTGGTGGGCATTATCAACGCGTTCAAGGGGATCTCCACCGAGAAGTCGACCGGTCTCGGCGCGGTGGCGGGCGGTATCTCCGAAGCACTGGTGGCCACCGCCATCGGCCTCTTCGTCGCCGTCCCGGCGGTGTGGGCGTACAACTACTTCACCACCAAGCTGGAAGGATTCGACGTCGAGATGGGTAACTCCAGCTCGGAGCTGATCGACTACTTCCTGAAGCGCTCCCAGCGCGCCGCGGCGAAGTAAGGCAGCCGATTCGTTAGGAGCGCGGCCCGCGAGTTGAGAGGCGGGAGAGGCCGATGTCCTCTCCCGTCCGCCGACGGCGGGCCGGCGGGAGGTTCATTATGAGAAAGTTGACAGCTCCTTCGATCCAGTCGGATCCGAACGTCATCCCCCTGGCGGACGTGATGCTGGTGTTGCTCATCATCTTTATGGTCATCACCCCCATGCTGTCAAAGGGCGTCAGCGTGGACATGGTCATGACGAGGAATCCGATCGCGATGAACGATGCGGATCGTGATGATGCGATTCTGCTCGCGGTGACCCGCGACGGGAAGGTCTTCCTTGGGACCACGCCCATTCCGCCCGAGGACATTGCGTCCAACGTGAAGGACGCGCTCGCCAGCCAGCTCGACAAGACGGTCTATCTAAAAGCCGACGCTCGGTCCACCTACGAGCGCGTCGTGGAGGTGGTTGACAACGTCCGGTCCGCGGGGGTGGATAACCTCGGTCTGCTGACCGAGAAGTTGAAGGAGCGCGGCGTGCCGTCGGAGGATACTCCGATCAGCCAATAGCGGAGCCGCGAGCGAGGAAGGAGAGCTAGCCATGGGTATTTCTGTAAAGACCGGCAGCGGGGCCATGTCGGAACCCAACGTGGTGCCGTTTATCGACGTGCTGCTGGTGCTGATCATCATTTTCATGGTGATCACGCCGCTGACCCCGAAGGGACTGGAGGCGCTCATCCCGCAGCCCGCGCCCCCGGGCCAGCCGCAGAGCTTGGCGGACCAGCGCACCGTGGTCATCGTCATCGGCGCCGACGGCTCCATTCTGATCAATCAAGAGCCGTCCGACGAAGACCGCCTTGGTCCGCGCCTTGAGGACATTTTCAAAACGCGCGCGGAACGGGTGGTGTTCGTAAAGGGCGATCCGGGGCTGGAGTTCCAGCAGGTGGCCCGTGTGATTGACATCGCGAAGGGCGCGGGGATCGATAAAGTCGGGTTGATGACCGCGGCGGTCGAGGCCGGGCTGTAGGCCGGATCCTCGGCCCCGTCGCGGACCAACCCGTACAGGAGTGTCACATGAAGAAATGCGTGCGTATTGTTGTCGGTCTTCTTACCGTCGGAATCCTCATCGCCGGGGCGACGGGCTGTACGAAGCTGAGGGCTCGGGACCATCTGAACAAGGGCGTTCAGGCTTTCCGGAATGCCCAGTATCCGGAGGCCGTCGATCATTTCAAAGCCTCATTGGACTTGGATCCGACGTTCACCACCGCACGGTTGTATCTGGCCACGGCCTACATGAGCCAATACATTCCCGGTGCTGACTCCCCGGACAACATTCAGATGGCCAACACGGCGATGAGCGAGTTCGAGAATGTCCTTAAATCCGATCCGGTCAATGGAATCGCCTTGGCTTCCATCGCTTCGCTGTATTTCCATCAGAAGAAGTTCCCCGAGGCCGAGGAGTGGTACAAGAAGCTGATCGCCGCCGATCCCAACAACAAAGAGGCTTACTACACGCTGGGCGTTATCGCGTGGACGCGGAGCTTTCAGCCGCGCATGGAGGCGCGCGCCGAGCTCGGAATGAAGCCCGAGGATCCCGGTCCGCTGAAGGACGCGAAGATCCGGACCACGTTGCGGGAAAAGTTGCTCCCGGTCGTCGATGACGGGCTGAGCAACCTCGAAAAGTCGATTGAGATCGATCCCGAGTATGACGACGCTATGGCCTACCTGAACCTCCTCCATCGTGAGAAGGCCGATCTGATGGACTCGAAGGCGGAATACGAAAAGGAAATCGAGATCGCCGACAACTGGGTGGACAAGACCCTTGCCACGAAGAAGGTGAAGGCCGCCCGCACCCAGTCCGTCGAAGCCATCGGGGTTACGGGCGAATAGCTTTTTCGCCCGGCTCCCGCGGGTTGTGTTTTGACCGTCCGCGCTTCCGGCGTCTGTTGCCGGGAAGGCGGGCGGTTTTTTTCGTTCCGCTCCTCGTCCGGAAAGGAACGGCGCCTCCTCTGCCTG
Source organism: uncultured Solibacteraceae bacterium (assembly GCA_964425895.1). Lineage (GTDB taxonomy): Bacteria > Acidobacteriota > Terriglobia > Bryobacterales > Bryobacteraceae > CAYRPT01. The sequence goes on from CAYRPT010000219.1 coordinate 3,714, forward strand.
GTCGTTCGGGACTGCCGCCTCCGTTGCGTTAATCTAATAGTTAGGAATGGGTTCTGATCCGGTCCCGGTCTTCTCGTTGGCGGGTCCCGCTGTCGCTTCCGAGCCGGATGCCATCGAACGGTTGTACCAACACCTCGAGAGCCGTGTTCGGGAGGCCCGCCCGCAAGAGGACATCTCCGGGCTGCGCCGCGCCTATCTGTTCGCCTGTGAACTCCACCGGGGCCAGGCGCGGAAGTCCGGCGAACCCTACATGTTCCATCCGCTGACGGTCGCCGAGATCCTGGCCGAGCGGGGGATGGACCTCACCTGCCTGCAGACTGCGCTTCTCCACGACGTGGTTGAGGACACCGGCGTGACCGTCGAGGATCTCCGGCGCGAATTCGGTGAGGATGTGGGGCGCTGCGTCGACGGTGTGACCAAGCTGACCAAGCTGCAATTCCGTTCCCGCGAACACCGCCAGGCCGAGACCATGCGGAAGATGCTCCTGGCGATGGTGAGCGACATCCGCGTGATCCTCGTAAAGCTCGCCGACCGCCTGCACAACATGCGTACGCTGGGCTCGCTTCCCCCGGAGAGCCAGGAGCGAATCGCTCATGAGACGCTGGAGATTTACGCCCCCCTGGCGAACCGGCTTGGCATGGGCAAGATCCGCGGCGAACTGGAAGACCTCGCCTTCAGCTACCTGGAGCCGGATGCGTATCAGGACATCTCGCGTTTCATCGAGAGCAAGCGCCAGGACACCGAGGAAGCGCTCCGGACGATTCAAACCTCGCTCGAAAACAAGCTGAACCGCGAAGGTCTTCCGGCCCGCCTCGAGGGGCGCATCAAGCGGGTTTATTCCATCTATCAGAAGATCAAACGGCAGAAGATCACCTTGGACCAGGTCTACGACCTGCTCGCCATTCGCATCATTACCGACTCGGTGAAGAACTGCTACGCGGCTCTCGGGGTTATCCACAACGAGTGGCATCCGATTCCCGGCCGCATCAAGGACTTCATCGCGATTCCCCGCCCGAATCTCTACCAGTCGCTCCACACGTCGGTGATCGGCCCTGGCGGTTTGAATTTCGAAGTTCAGATCCGCACGGAGGAGATGCACCGGATCGCTGAGGAGGGCATCGCCGCGCACTGGAAGTACAAAGAGGGCCGGCGGGGTGCGGCGCCGGATGAGCAGCAGATCGCCTGGCTTCGCCAATTGGTCGAGTGGCAGCGCGAGATGCGCGACCCATCGGATTTCATGAACGCGCTGAGGGTGGAGTTGTATCCGGAGGAGGTCTATGCGTTCACGCCGCGGGGTAAGGTCATCGCCCTCCCGCGGGGCGCCACTCCGATCGACTTCGCCTACGCGATTCACACCGAGGTGGGCCACCTGTGCGTCGGCGCCAAGGTCAACGGGCGGATCGTGCCGCTCCGCTACCAGATCAAGAACGGTGACGTGATTGAGATTCTGACCCAGGTGGGGCACAAACCGAGCAAAGATTGGCTCGCCCTTGTGCAGACCACGCGCGCCCGGAACAAGATCAAGCACGTGATCAACGCCGACGAACGGTCGAAAGCGATCGAAATCGGCGAGAAGTATCTCGAACGCGAAGCCCGTCGGCTGAGCGCCCCGCTCAGCCGGATCACCGAGGACGAATTCCAGCGCGTGGCGAGCGAGTACGGATGCGGCCAGGCCGAGGATCTTTACGCCGCGCTGGGCTACGGCCGCTTCTCCGCCCGGCAGGTGCTGCAGAAGCTGCTGCCAGGCCTGGAGCCGGCCGCGCGTACCGAACCTCCTACGAAGCCGCCGGAAGCCCCGGTTCCGGCCGAGACGGGGGATCTGGTCATCAAGGTGCGGGGCTTCAACGACCTGATGATCTACCGGCCGAAGTGCTGCAATCCCATCCCCGGGGACGAGATCGTGGGTTACATCACCCGTGGCAAGGGGGTTGCCGTTCACGACGTGAACTGCCCGAATGTCCGCAGTCTGATGTACGACGCCGAGCGGAAGATCGATGTGGAGTGGGCGCACCGCACGTCCGAGTCGTTCGGCGTCAAGGTGATCATCCACTCCGACGACCGTCCTGGGATCCTCAACAGCCTCACTTCGATCCTCTCCCGCGAGGAAAGCAACATCCGCACCATGGAAGCGCGCGCGGACGAGGATCGCAACGGGGACGGCGCGGTCATCGAGATGACGATCGAGGTCCGCGACAAACGCCAGTATCAACGGGTGGCGGCCGCGATGCGGCGGGTTCCGGGCGTTCGTGATCTCGAGAGGATTCAGTAAATGACCCCGTCAGCGGAGCCGGACCACATCGCCGTCTCCAAGTCAAAAGGTATTCGTGTTGACTGGAAGGACGGGCGCTCGAGCGAGTACCCGATCCAGTTCCTCCGCGACCACTGCCCCTGTGCCTCGTGCACCGGGGCACACGGCGATCCGCCGCGCCAGTCCGTCGAAGCATCTTCTCCTTTTCCCCTGTTTCAGCCGGCGCTGCGGATGGAGAGAGTCGACCCGGTAGGCAACTATGCTCTGAAGATCCGCTGGAACGACGGCCACGACACCGGCATTTACTCGTGGGATTACCTCCGGCGAATCGACCCCGGCGCCGCCTCTTCGAAGTAGTGAGGCTCGCGAAATAGAGTGACCAATACCGGTGGCCGCATGGGGACGTGGAGCAGCCCGCCCGGGTTATGCCTTCCTGGCGTCGCACTCCCTCCGGCGGATCACGCCGGCCGGCCGCTCTGTCGGCTATCATCTTGGGCACAGGAGAAATCATGCGCTACTGTCTTTTGCTAACCGCCCTGGCTTCGGGTTGCGCTCTGTTTGGAGCCGGCAAGTCCGCGCTCGAGACCGACCCGAGCGGATGGATCGACCTTACCCCGCCGGCGACCCTCGAAGGTTGGACACGGATTCCTGTCCCACCCACCGACGGGGTGAAGCCGCCCAACCAATGGTCTGTGCGCGATG
>CAYRPT010000220.1:0-6635 GCA_964425895.1 uncultured Solibacteraceae bacterium
TCGTTGCCCCCGCTCCGCCCTCGGCCGGCGTCGCCGGATAGAATCGCTCCACGTGCGGGTGTCCGGTGAGCAGTTCGGCGATGGCCTTCCGCAGAACCCCCATCCCGAAGCCATGGATAATGCGAACCCGGTCCACCGAGGCCATCACCGCCCGGTCGACGAACTTATCAACTTCGTCCACCGCTTCCTCGGCCCGGCGGCCGATCACGTTCACCTCCTGCGTCGTCAGGTAGGCCTTGGGGCCCGCTTTCACGGTCACTCCTTCCGGCAGGTCCCGCCGGGGTTCCTGCGGCGGCAGAATCTCCACAATCTCCTCGACCGGCACCTGGAGCTTGACGTAGCCGGCCTCCACCTCCACCAGATCGTCGCCTATCCGCCGCCGGATGGTCGCCGGCTGCCGGATGCCCTTCAGGCGAACCGTCGCCCCCTCCATGAGCCGCTCAACCGGACTCCGGGTCACCTGCTCGCGCCCGTGGACCGCTTCGCCCAGCGCCTCGCGGAACTCCCGCCGGGACCGGGCCACCTGGCGGCGCGCCTGCGCCGCCGCCTTGCGGCCGGCCGCTTCCTCCTCGATGCGGCGGATCACGCCCTCCGCCCTGGTCTCAAAGTCCCGGATCACTCCCTCGGCGTGGCGCTCCATTTCTTCCAGCCGGACTGTCTCGCGGCGCTTCCACTCCGCGGCCAGCTTGGCCTGCCGCTCCTCGAGATCGCGATTCCGTTCCGCCAGCTCTTCCTCCAGCCGTTGAACCCGTTCCACCTTCCGCCGAAGCCGGTCCAAGTAATCCGCCAAGTCCCGCTCGCGGGTCGACATCAGACTCCGCGCCCGTTCGATCAGGGACGGGGGCAGCCCCAGACGCATCGCGATATCGAGACCGGCCGAGCGCCCTGGCTCGCCGATGCGCAGCCGGTATGTCGGCTCGAGCGTCTGGTCGTCGAAACCCATCGACGCGTTGCGGACGCCCTCTGTCTCGGCTCCGTACACCTTGAGCGCCAGCAGGTGGGTCGAGGCCAGCGTGAACGCGCCCGCGGAGCGGAAGCCGTCCAGCACGGCGACCCCCAGCGCTCCACCTTCCTCCGGATCGGTGGCCCGGCCGAGTTCGTCGAGCAGCACCAGCGAGCGCGGCCCCACCTGCGCCATCATCTCCCGGATCCGGGCTACGTGGGCGGAGAACGTGCTCAGGCTCTCCTGAATCGATTGGTTGTCCCCGATATCCGCCAGCACCTCGTCAAACAGGGGCAGCTCCGCTTCGGCGCACGGCACGGGAAGGCCGGTCTGCGCCATGAGCGCGAACAGTCCGGCGGTCTTGATCGCCACGCTCTTGCCGCCGGTGTTCGGTCCGCTGATGAGCAGCGTCCGGGCATCCTCGGCGAGCTCGAGCGAGAGCGGAACCACCGCTTTCCTCCAGCGCCGGAGCACATCCTCGAGCAGGGGGTGCCGGGCGTCGCGCAACATCAGCCGGGGCCGGGCGTCCGGAGTGAAGCGCGGGATCACCGCGCCGAACTCCACCGCGAAGCGCGCCTTGCCGAAGAGGAACTCCAGCTCGCCAACGGCCCGCACCGCCGCCTCAATCGAGGCCACGTCGTCCCGCAGGCGGCCAGTCATCTCGCGAAGAATGCGATGCTCCTCGCGCAGGGCGTCCTCGGTGATGCCCACCAATTCGTTGTTCAGCTCGATCGTCTCGAGCGGTTCAAGAAACAAGGTGTGGCCCGTTCCGCTGGCACCGTGAATCACGCCGTCGATCCGCCGCTGCCGCCCCGCGACGATGGGCACGACAAACCGGTCATTGCGGATGGTGACGAATTGTTCCTGGAGAATCCCTTCGTCCCTGTGCGAGTGCAGGAAGCGCTCCAGCGACTCCTCGATTCGCCGGCGCTGCCGCTCCATCTCGCGCCGGAGGCGACTCAACGCCACGCTGGCGTCGTCCGCGATGGAGCCATCGGGGAGGATCTTGCCGCCCAGGTCGCGCAGCAGCGTCCCAAAGTCACCGATGCGAGCGGCCCGCGCGGCCATGCGAGGATAGGCCGGCGCGGAAAACGCCAGGGCGCCGCGCAGCTCTTCGGCCTTGGCGAGCAGCGTCGTCAGGATCAGAATCTCCTTGCCGTTCAGGACCGTGCCTTCAATTCGCAGCCGGGCCAGGGCTTCGCGGCAGTCCGGTACGTCGGTGAAACGAAGTCGAATGGCCGATCCCCGGGCCGCCGGCTGCGGCTGCTCCAGGGCGCGCTCGTGCCGGATCGCCTCTTCCGTTTCGGCCAGCGTCTCCTCGAGCGCGCGCCGGTCCGTGCTGGGAACAGCCTTCTCCAGCTCCTGGGCTCCCAGCGGGCTCGAAAGGAACCGCCCCACCAGCGATTTCAACTCCTGGAACTCCAGCAGGTCTCCACTAGTGACGCGCATCATCATTCTTCCCTTAAGGCGAACGCCCAGTCGATCACGGCAAGATGGTCAGGCTGGAATAGGACCCGGAGGTTGACCCTTCCCTTAAGGCGAACGCCCGGTCGATCACTGGAAGGGCGCCCTCGGTAAGCTGAAGCTTGTCCGCCGCCTCGCGGGCCACCCACCGGACCTGCGAGACATCGTCGCCCGCCCGGAGCTCACCGCCCACGGCTTCACAGCGGTAATCGAGCAGCACGTAGTGATACTCCGGCTGCTCCAACGAGTCTTTCATGATGCGCTCGAATACCTGCACCAGCTCGCAGACGCGGACCTCCAGTCCCGTTTCCTCGGCCACCTCACGCCGCACAGCGTCCTCGATCCGCTCCCCCACCTCCAGCACTCCGCCGGGCAGCGACCAGTAACCCTTCAGAGGCTCCCGGCCGCGCTCGACGAGCAGCACCGCGTCGTCTTTCAGAATCACGGCCCCTACCCCGACAATCGGGCGTTTCGGGTAACGGCGCGATGCGGCGGCTTCCGGGCTCATGAGTTCCGGCCGCGCTTCCGTGGAGTCGCGGCCCCGGCCTGCCTGCACCCCAGCACGCTTCTCGCCTGTAGGGTGGGCGCCGCGGCCTGCGGCCGGCCTCCGGCTCCTTCTCCGCCACGTTCCATGTCACGGTTCATATTGCAGCGCTCCCGCCACCCCCAGCCGCACCGCGTACACCGAGGTCCGCGCGGTGATGTAAAGGGTCATCGCATCCGGGTCGCCGAACGCGCAGTTGGACGGCTTCTCCGCCAACTCGAAGCTGTGCAGGAGCTTCCCGGCAGCCGAATAAACCGCGAGTTGATTCGCCGCCACGTAGAGATTGCCATTCCGGTCAACCGCAATGCCATCGGGTGGCCCGTCGATCCCTTCGATCAGCACCCGTTCGTTCGACGCCCGGCCCCGCGCATCCAGATCATACGCGTAAAGCCGCCGTTCATCCGTGTTGGCCACGTAAAGAGCCCGACCGTCGGGCGAAAGCTCGATGCCGTTGGGACGCCCCGTCGGCCGGGCCACCACCTCCGCCTCACCCTTGGGCGCGATGTGATAAACGCCGTGGAAATCCAGCTCCCGCGTGTCTTCCCGGTTCCCAAACGCGGGATCGGTGAAATAGATGTGCCCGTCCCGCCGGACGATCACGTCGTTGGTGGCGTTGAGCCGCTTGCCTTCCCATTTGTCCAGCAGGATCTCGACCTTGCCCTTCCGGTCCGTCCTCGTCAGCCGCCGCTCGGCCGATTCGCAACTGTACCGGCGGCCCTTGTCGTCGAAGGCGTTGCCATTGGCTCCCCCGGACGCCTCCTTGAACAGCGACGGTTCCTGCCCCGGCACGATTCGCCACAATTTCGCCTCGGGAGCGTCACTAAAAACCAGGTAGCCGTCCGGCGACCACGCCGGACCTTCGGTGAAAACGTGGCCCGCCGACACTTTCACGATCTGATAGCCGCTGAAGTCCTGCGCGCCCGCGGAAACCGAGAGCAGAGCCGCAACGATGGGAAGGCGCATGTCTATTCCGTATTGTAGCCACCCCTTCCGGTGCGCCTGTGCCTGCCGCCCGCCGCTCGTTCCCCGCCCCACCCACCTGCCGGCCCCGGGGGCCAACGGACCCCAGGCCTTCCCGGCACGCCGGTTCGTGGTATACGCTGAGGGCGGGACGGACAAAACGATGCGGATATCTATATGGCTTGCCACGGCCGCCGCCCTGTTCAACGCCGCCTGCGGCCGCGAAATGAAACCCGAGTTCAAGGCATTCGACCTGAATCATCAAGACACGTCCGGCAGCCCGGTGGACATGCGGTTCCTGCTGGACGCTCCGGCCGGTAAAGACGGCTTCCTCACCGTACGCGATGGGCGTTTGACTACGCCCGGCGGACGGCGTCTCCGGATCTGGGGCGTCAATACGTCCTTCTCGGGCAGTCTGCCGGCCAAGGAGGACGCTCCGCGCTACGCCGACTTGCTGGCCAGGTACGGCGTCAACTGCATCCGCGTTCATCACTGTGACCGCCCATTCCCTCGCGGGCTCATCGATGATTCCGGCGGGACGACACGCAAGCTTCATCCGGAGGCGCTTGACCGCCTCGACTTCTTTGTCAGCGAGCTCAAGACGCGCGGTATCTACACCAACCTGAACCTCAACGTCAGCCGGCCGTTTACCGAGGCCGACGGCGTCAAAGACGCCGGCAAGATCGGCTATGGCAAAGGGCTCACCTACTTTGATCCGAAACTCATCGAATTGCAGAAGGAGTACGCCCGGCAGCTCCTCAGCCACCGGAATCCCTACACGGGGAACGAATACCGGCAGGAGCCGGCGATCGCCATCGTCGAGATGATCAATGAGAATTCGATCCTCGAATCATGGATGCGCGGACGGCTTTGGGGCAGGCAGACGACCCCGACGCGAACGACCTGGACGGACATCCCGCCTTCGTACGCCGCCGACCTCACGCGACTCTACAATAGCTGGCTTCGCAAGGAGCGGCCGGAGTTGTTGCCGCGGCTCCGGAAGGAAGCGGGCGTGGGCGCCGGCGAAGAGATACCGCGGCTCGCGCCCGATCAGTGCGCCGCCGCTTCCGCCGAGCGGTTTCACGCCGAGGCCGATTTCTACATCTCGCTGGAGCAAAACTTCTTCCGCATGATGGAGCAGTTCCTCAAGAAGGAGCTCGGCGCCGGTTCGCTGGTGGTGGGCACATCGGCGCACTCCGGATCCCTGAGCCCCTATCCCCTGCTAGCCTCCACCTCCCTCCTCGACGCGGTCGACGGCCACACGTACTGGCAGCATCCAAGCCAGAAGCGCGACCCGGCGACCGGCGCGACGACAAGCTGGTCCATCCGCAACACCCCGATGGTGAATGAGCCGCTGACCTCCACCATCCTCACGCTCGGGCGCAATGCCGTGGCCGGCAAGCCCTACACGGTCAGCGAGGTCAACCACCCCTATCCCGCCGAATACGCGGCCGAGGGTATCCCCGTCCTGGCGGCGTACGGCGCGCTGCACGATTGGGACGGCATTTTCCATTACAGCTTTTCCCACGCTCCTCCGTCGGAATGGAAGCCGGGGCCGGCGGGGCACTTCGACATCCGCAACGATCCCGTGAAGATGACCCAGGTGGCCGCCGGCGCCCTGATCTTTCTGCGCGGTGACGTCAGCGTGGCCAAAGAGACGCTGCGGCGCTCCTTTTCCCACGACCAGGTCATCGAGACGTTGCGCATGCCCGGCTCGGAGGCCCCCCTGTTCGACCCCAACTGCGAGCCGGCGCTGATGCTGATGCACAGCACCAGGATTGAGTCCTTCGACGGGAAACCAACGGAATTCCCGGGAGAATCAGCGTCTCCCATCCGCTCCGACACCGGGGAGCTGGCCTGGTACCATTCGCCGGCGGGCAAGGGCCTGGTAGTGGCCGACACCCCGCGAACGCAGGCTCTCGTGGGTTTCATCAAGGCGAACGCCGTCGAGACGACCCATCTCAAGGCCGAGATCGCTAACGACTTCGCGGCCATTACTCTCCACGCCCTCGACGGCAAGCCCATCGCCGACGCGGACCGCCTGCTGCTCGCGACCGGCGCCCGGGTCGCGGCTACCGGAATGAAATGGGACGCCGAACGCACGACGTTGCTCGAGCCGGGCGGTCCCCCCATGACGATCGAGACCGTGGTGGGGACGATCACGCTCAAGGGCCTGCGCGGGGCGGCGGCGCTATCGGTCTCGCCACTCGACGGAGCGGGTAAGCCCCGTGGCCGTTTCGAAGCACTCCTGAGCTTCTCGATCGACCCGGAGAGGGCCTCCCCGTGGTACCTCATCGAGGTGAAACGGTAGCCACGGCGATACAATACCGGCATGACGCGACGTGTTCTTCTTGCCGGTATCGTGGGCGGGGCGGGACTGTCGGCCGCGGCCGGCAGCAAAATTCGCCTTGGCGGCCCTATATTTCTCAAGTCGGACGACCCGCGCGAGTTGGCGCGGGAGCATCGGCGTCTCGGCTACTCCGCGGCCTACTGTCCCGCCGCCGATGCCGGCGACGCGGCCCGCTGCAAGGCCATCGAGGAAGCCTTCGCAGCCGAGAACGTGGCCATTGCCGAGGTCGGGGCATGGAAGAACATGCTCGACGCCGACCCGGGGAAGCGAAAAGAGAACATCGACTACGTTACTTCGCGGATGGCCCTGGCGGAAGCCGTGGGCGCGCGTTGTTGCGTCGACATCGCCGGCTCCTTCCATCCGAGCGTCTGGTA
>CAYRPT010000221.1:0-6624 GCA_964425895.1 uncultured Solibacteraceae bacterium
CGAACTGGCCCGCATCGCGCCCGGCGTGACCATCGAGCACGACATGAACCGCGCTATCAAAGGCGCCGACGTGATCATGATGCTCCGCGTTCAGCTTGAACGACAGCACGAACCCGACTTCCCACGCGGTGAGTACTTCAGCTTCTACGGGCTGACCCAGGAACACATTGAGCTGGCCCAACCCGGTGTCTTCGTGATGCATCCCGGCCCCATCAACCGGGGGCGGGAGATCTCCTCCGAGGTCGCGGATTCTCAGCGCTCGGTCATCCTGAACCAGGTGGAGAACGGCGTCGCGGTGCGGATGGCGGTGCTGGAGCGCATACTTCAATAACCATGGCCAAACTGCTAATCAAGAATGGACGGGTGGTGGATCCCGCCTCCGGGCATGACGGGGTCGCCGATGTTCTGATCGAGGGTTTCACGATCAAGGCCGTCGGCGCCGGCCTGTCCGCCGACGGAGGCCGGGTCCTGGACGCTTCGGGCCTGGTGGTCGCGCCGGGATTCATCGACATTCATGTGCACCTCCGCGAGCCGGGATTCACCCACGCGGAGACGATTGAGACCGGATCCAAGGCGGCCGCCGCCGGCGGTTTCACGCGCATCTGCTGCATGCCCAACACCCAGCCGGTGAACGACAGCGCCACGGTGACCGGCTATATCCTCGAAAAGGCCCGCGAAGGCGCCGTGGTGAAGGTTCACCCCATCGGCGCCATCACGCTGGGCAGCGAGGGTGAGGAACTGGCCCCGATCGGGACGCTCAAGAACGCCGGTGTCGTCGCCATCTCGGACGACGGACGCCCGGTGATGAACGCGCGGGTGATGCGGCGCGCGATGGAGCTCGCCCGCTCCTACGATCTGACTGTCGTGCAGCACTGCGAAGATCTCCATCTCTCGTCGGGGGGAGACATGCACGAGGGTGTCGAATCCGCGCGGCGCGGGTTGCGCGGAATCCCGGCGTGCTCGGAGGACGTGATGGTGGCGCGCGACCTGTTGCTCGCCGAGGTGACCGGCTGCCGCTACCACGTGGCGCACATCTCCTCGGCAAACTCCATGGCGATGGTGCGCTTCGCCAAGGCGCGCGGCCTCCCGGTGACCTGCGAGGTGACGCCCCACCACCTCGCCCTCACCGACGAGGACTCCATTCCCTACGACCCCAACTACAAGATGAAGCCGCCGCTGCGGTCCCGCAGAGACACCAGCGCGGTGATCGAGGGCATCGCCGACGGCACGGTGGACGCCATCGCCACCGATCACGCGCCTCACACCGGCTATCAGAAGATGCAGGAGTTCGAATTGTGTCCGTTCGGCGTCATCGGGCTGGAGACAGCGATCGGAGTTGCGATGGAGTATCTTGTCCATCCCGGCCGCATCTCCATGATGCGGATGGTGGAGCTGTTCACCAGCGGACCGGCGCGCGTCTTCGGACTTGACGCGGGCGTCCTGGCGCCCGGCGCGGCCGCGGACGTGACTCTCATCGATCCCGCCCTCGCGTGGACCTACGACGTCAACAAGTCGCAATCCAAGAGTAAGAACTCGCCGTTTGACGGGATGAAGTTCCGTGGCGGTCCGGTGGCGGCCATCGTGGACGGAAAGATGGTCTGGCAGCGACTGTCCGCGCTCCGTGAGGAGGCGGTCTACGGATAGGCCTGCGAGCCGTCGATCTTCTGGCCGCTGAGGAGCAAGCTGAGCAGTCCCAGATCAAAGCGGGCAAGTGCGCGAAGCGCCATCCCCGCCTTGAGCCGGAGCCCGGCGGCCCAGCCGAAGTGCTTGGCCGCGTAGGCGGCGAGACCGTTGCCGAAATCGGCCAGATGAATGCCGGGCAACGGGGTCCCGGTGAGGCTGCCGTGGAAGGTCACCGTGACGGAGGGCAAAACCAGAATCCTGCGCGAGGCCTTGCGCGCCTGGGCGGCGAAGTCCAGATCGGAACCGAACTCACCGTAGCGTTCGTCGAAGTAGTTCATACCGCGCAGGGCCTGCGTACGGAGAAGGACGGCCGCGGGATGCGGGCATTCCACGGCGATCGCCTCGCCGGATGGCGTGAACTCGGGCAGCGCCGATTCCCAGGATCGCTGCTCCACCCACGCGCCCGCCAGCCCAGCCAACTCGGGAATAGCGCCGCCGCGGGCGATGGGCTTGCCGGCAGGATCCAACAGCAGCGGCGCGACGGCGACCGACGATTCATCGGCGGACAGCCGCTCCGCCAGGAGGGCCAGGGTGTCGCGAGCCACCTCGACCTCGGGATCGAGGAGAAACAGGAAGTCCCCCTTCGCGGTCCGCGTCCCGATGTTGCGGGCCTTGGTGCGGCCGAAGTGACGCGGCAATCGGAGCACCGTCACCGCCGGGAACTCCTCATCGATGCGTCCGCTGCCGTCTTGGGAGCCGCAGTCAACCACTAGAATTTCGAAGCTATCGGCCGGTTGCGACGAAGCGATCGCCGCCAGGGACCGCCGCAACGCCCGCTCACAATTGTGGGTCACGAGCAGTACGGAAGTTCGTGGACCAGCAACCGGCGCGGCTTCGGAAAGTTCCATCGCTTCCGTAGCATAGCGCAGCGGCACGGCGGCCAGCCTGATGTGCCGCTCGTGCAACGGCTATGATAGTTGGTGCTCATGGCGCCGATTACACCCCAGACGCCCCAGGAACTTGCGGAGGCCCTCGCCGCCGCCGCGGCCGCCGGTAAAACTATCGCGCTCCGGGGCGCTGGCACGAAGCAGCGCCTGACCGGTCCGGGACGCCCAGCCGAGGTCGCGATCTCGAGCCTCGGCTTGCGGCGGATCGTCGAGTATGAGCCACGGGACCTCACCATCAGCGTGGAAGCCGGGATGAGCTTCGCGAAGCTTGCCGAACGCGTCAGTGAGGATGGCTTGACGCTCCCGCTCGACCCTCCCTTTTATGACCAGGCGACGGTGGGTGGCGTGGTAGCTGCAGGAGCCGCCGGGCCGCGCCGCCGTTTCTACGGAACCGTGCGAGACGTTGTCATCGGCATGAAGTTCACCACGCTTGACGGCAAGGTTGCACAGGCCGGGGGAATGGTCGTGAAGAACACCGCCGGCTTCGAGATGGGAAAGCTGATGATCGGTTCGCTGGGAACCCTCGCCGGAATCGCGGTTGTGAACTTCCGGCTGGCGCCGCGCCTTCCCTACAGCCGCAGCTTTCTGCTGCGGTTCGGCTCACTTGAGGAGGCTTTGATTGCGAGGGACCAACTGGTGGCCGGGGTACTGCAGCCGCTGGCCATCGACTTACTGAACCCCGCGGCGTCCACCCGGATCGGACAGGCCGGCTACTTGCTGATGCTTCGGGCCGCCGGCAACCAGAGCGTTATTGACCGCTACTCCCGCGAGCTGCCCGACGCGGAGCCGGTCGAGAACGAGGGCGAAGCATCCCTATGGAAGAGCATTCGCGAGTTCACTCCCAGCTTTCTGGCGGGTGCTCCCGCGGGCGGCGTTGTTCGGGTCTCCTCCACGATTCGGGGGGTCGGTCCGGTGATGGAACGTCTGGCGGACCGGCCCGGCGTTGCGCGGGCCGGCACCGGCGTGGCCTACGGTTACTTCGACGACTGCGGCGCCGCCTGCCGCTGGGTCACCGACGCGGCGCGGGCCGGTTTGAAATGCATCGTCGAATATGTCGCCGAGAACGGGTGTGAGGACGTACGCTGGCCCGTCACGGGTTCGGATTTTGTCATGATGGAACAAATCAAGAAAATGTTCGATCCCCGGGGGCTGTTGAACCGGGGCTACTTATATGGCCGTCTCTGACCTGCCTGTCGTCGACAAGCCCGCGCTGGTGGATCTGGATCACTGCGTTCACTGCGGCCTGTGCCTCAACGCCTGTCCGACGTACCGGGAACTTGGCGTGGAGATGGATTCCCCCCGCGGCCGAATCTACCAGATGGTGAAGGTGGCGGAAGGCGAGATGCCGATCGGCCCCTCCTACATGGAGCACATCGACCTGTGCCTGGCTTGCCGCGCATGTGAGAGCGCGTGCCCCTCCGGCGTTCAGTATGGGCGGCTGGTGGAAGCCGCCAGGGTAGAGATCGAGGCCACGGTCCGGCGGGGCCTGGCGGAGAGGCTGGCACGCGACTTCGTGTTCCGGCGTCTGCTTCCCTCCCGGTTCCTGCTGCGCCTTTTCGCGTTTGGCCTGTACCTCTACCAGCGCAGCGGGCTGCGGGCGCTCGTCAGGGCCTCGCGCCTCCTGACGCTGTTCGGAAAACTGGAACGGATCGAGATGCTGGCGCCCCAAGCGGAATTCCCGTCCTTCTTCCGGCGCTATGGAAAGGTCTTTCCGGCAGAAGGCGCCCGCCGGTACTGCGTAGCCTTGCTCGGGGGGTGCATCGCCAACGTTACCTTTGCGCGCCTCAACGAAGCTACCGTCCGCGTGCTGTGCCGGAATGGCTGCGACGTGCACGTGCCGGCTGAACAGACCTGCTGCGGCGCCTTGCACCTGCATTCAGGCCGCGCCGGCGATGCGCGGATGCTGGCCCGCCGGAACATCGACGCGCTGCTCCGCGGCGGGTATGACGCCATCATCACCAACGCCGCGGGCTGTGGTTCCACTTTGAAAGAGTACGATCACCTGCTCGCCGGCGACGCCCGGTATGCCGAACCGGCGCGCCGCTTCGCGGCGCTCGTGCGCGACGTGAACGAATTTCTCGGCGAGATCGGCCTTAATCCGGAGATGGGTCCGGTAACAGCGACGGCGACCTACCAGGACTCCTGCCACCTCGCCCATGGACAGAAGGTGCGCGGTGCGCCGCGGCAGTTGCTCGCGGCGGTTCCCGGTCTCCAATTCCGTGAGATGGCGCTCTCCGACATGTGCTGCGGCAGCGCCGGCATCTACAACGTGGTCCAGAACGACATGGCCATGGCGGTGCTCGCCAAGAAGATGGAGAACGTGAATCGCACGGGCGCCGAGTTGATCGTTACGGCCAACCCCGGCTGCCTGCTGCAGCTCCGAGCGGGCGCAGCGCTGCACGGCAACGGACAGCGGGTCGCGCACGTGGTGGAGGTTCTCGACGAAGCCTACCGCTCCTTCCCCGGCGCGCGGTGAGCAGGTTCCAGTAGGATTCATGACTCCGCCGACGCTGCTGCTTGCCGGCCTGCCGGCGGCCTACATTCTCCGGAAGGTGGCGATCGGCGCCCTGCAACCGCTGGGGATCGCGCTCTTCCTGTTGCTGCTCGCCTTCATCTTCCGGCGGCGCCTGCTGATCGCAGTGGCGGCCCTTGTCGTGTACGCCGCCAGCATTCCACCTGTATCGATGGCCCTTTTCTCGTTCTGGGAGGGTCAATATCCCCGCCTTCGGGTCGGGGAGTGCCCGCCGGCGGGCGCTGTTGTTGTGCTCGGCGGCTTGCTCCGGGACTACGACGGACCGGAGCGTATCGAGTGGTCGGAAGCCGTGGAGCGCTTCGACATGGGGCTCCGGCTGTATCTCGCGAACCGCGCACCGCGGCTGATCCTCGGCGGCGGCCGGTTACAGAACCGCAAGGATGGATTGACCGAGGGGGACGCGATGCGGGCGGCCGCGCTGGCGCGCGGCGCTCATCCGGACGGCATCCGGGTGATTGGTGAGGCGCTGGTCACCGCGGACGAGGCCCGGCGCGTGCGCGCACTGGGTCTCGCGGAGGGGTTCAGCAAGGTCATCCTGGTGACCTCGGCCTTTCACCTGCCTCGGGCGGTGCTTCTATTCGAACGGGAAGGCCTGGAAGTGATTCCGTTTCCCGTGGACTACCAGTTGGCGAAGGACGCTCCTTTCACTCTGATGGATCTCTCACCGCGAGCCGGCGCCCTCGCGCTGACCGAGGCAGCGCTCCAGGAGTTTTACGGTACGGTCTACTACCGGTACGTCGCGCCGCTGGCGCGAAGCATTGGCCTCAGAGGATCGGCTCCACATCCGCCCGATCGAGTTCCGCGGCCACTGACCGCTGGAGGATCGTGATCGAGACCACGATCCGCCGGCCGTTGCGGAAATCAATCAGGATTCCCTCCACCCCGTCGAGCGCGCCGCCGCGAATACGGACCCGCTGACCTTCCCGTAGATAGGGCCACGGCGTTACCTCCGCGCCCGAGTTCACGATCGAACCGATCGACTCGATCTCCCGCTCGTTCACCGGAATGAAATCCTGGCCGAAGCGAACGACGTCCACGACGCCCGGCGTTTGCAGGATCGGGAGCCGGTCGTTCGGATCGAAACGGCAGAAGACGTAGCCGGCGAACAGCGGGATCTCCACCACCTTCGTCCGGTCAGACCAGCGGCGCTTCGTCCGGTAATACGGCACGAACTCGGTGTAGCCTTTGCCTCGCAGCACCGACGCGGCCTTGCGCTCAAAATTCGAGCGTACACGGATCGCGTACCACGGGAGCAGCCCGGTATCTGCCGGGACGATGAGGCGGTCTGACGCGGGGTCTATCAGGGAAGTATCTCCAACATTCCTAGTCTAAGCCGGGTTGATTGGCCCAGCGGCGCCGCGCCGCTCCAGGGGCGCCCGACGCCGGTGAACCTGACCGGCGAGCCGGTCACAAACTCATCATCGGCCGGCGCCACGATCCGCTTCAGGGGTCCGCCGTTGGAACAACAGCATTTTCTCATCGAAGGATGAGCCTGAGCGGGGGCGGTGAGGGTGGATCAGC
>CAYRPT010000222.1:0-6623 GCA_964425895.1 uncultured Solibacteraceae bacterium
TGGTTCGCGAGTCCATCCGGACCGTCGCCGACCTCCGCGGCAAGACCGTCGTGCTGGCGCAGAACTCACCTTCGCATTTCTTTGTGCTGAACGCACTGATCAGCGGCGGCGTCCAGCCGGCCGAGGTCAATTTCAAGTTCACCCAGGACGCCTTCCAGGCGGCCGCCGCCTTCAACGCGGACAAGAGCGTCTCGGGAGCCGCGAGCTGGGCGCCCGACATCTACAACCTCGCCGAAGTCAAGGGCAACCGCATGCTGGTGACCACGGCGACCGCCAACAAGCTAATCGCCGATGTCTGGTTCGCCCGCGCCGACTTCGCCAAGGATAACCCCGACATTATCGAAGGACTGGTCCGCGGCATTTTCGACGGAATGGAGGCGCTGAAGGTTCAGGACAACAAGGTGGCCGCGGCCCGGCTGATGGCGAACGGCTACTCGATTCCCGAATCCGACGCGCTCGCCATGCAGGCCGACGCCCACTCCACCAACTGGGCCGAGAACCGCGAGTTCTTCCTCAACCAGAACAACCCGACGAACTTCGAGCGCACCTGGAACACCGCCTATTACCTCTACAAGCGCATCGGCGTGGTTAGTGAAAAGACCGAATTCGACCAGGTGATGGATTTCTCGGTCATCCAGAAGCTGGGCCAGGAGCCCAAGTACGCCAGCCAGAAGAACGAGTACGACGTCCAGTTCGCGCCGACCACCGCCTCCGCCATCCAGGGCGAAGCCGACGAGATCCTCACCAAGACGGTCGTCATTCACTTCGCTCCCAACTCGTGGGATCTCTCGAAAAAGACCACCACGACGGAGAACGGCAAGCAGGTGGAGCAACTCTACGATCCCAACGCCCCGTTTGTCGTGGAGGAGATCGGCAAGATGGCGGGTCAGTTCGGCGCGGCGCGCATCGTGATCGAAGGCCACACCGACTCCTCGATGAAGGGACGGGTGCCCGAGGGCGCGGTTCGTGAGCTCTCAGAAAACCGGGCCAATTCGGTCAAGGAATCGGTCCTCAAGAAGTTCCCGACCCTGCAACCCAACCAGTTCACCACCGCCGGACTCGCCTGGAACCGCCCGGCCGACCCCGGCGATCCTCTGAACCAGGTCAAGAACCGCCGGGTCGAGGTGAAGGTCTACCCGCTCGAGGCGGCCAACTAGGAGGGGACCACTCGACCGAATGCGCGCGCCGCGACCGGGTTTCTTCGCTCTGCGGGTACCGCCCCAGCCGCTCATCAGCCGGGCGCTGGGCGCGGGCGCCACGGCCCTGCTGCTCGGGGCCTGGTTTCTCGCCACGCTTGGCGCCACGCCCGAAGCGCGCCTCGTCTCGCCCGTCATTCTGCCCTCTCCGGCCGAGGTCTTCGGAAGCTTCGGTGAACTATGGACCGAGCGCGCTCTCGGGGCGAGCATCGTCGCCACGCTGCGCCGCGTGCTGGCGGGTTTCGGGTTGGCGGTGGCGGTCGGCGTGCCGGTAGGGATCGCGGCGGGCGCCTGGCGGGTGATCGAATCGGCCGGCCAGCCGGTGGCTCTATTCGGCCGCAACGTCCCGGTGGCGGCGCTGATCCCCCTCACGATTCTGTGGTTCGGTATCGACGAGACGCAGAAGGTGATGTTCATCTTCATCGCCTGTGTCCCCTTCGTTTACTCCGATGCGGTGCGCGCCATCACGTCCGTACCGGACCGCTACGTCGAAACCGCCGAGACTCTGGGGGCGTCGGCCAGCCAGGTGATCTCGAAGGTGCTGGTCCCCCTGGCCCTGCCCGACATCTACGCCAGCCTGCGGTCGCTTTTTGGCATGGCGTTCGGTTATATCATGCTGGCCGAGTTGATCAATGCCGGCCACGGACTCGGCTACCTGCTCAGCACCAGCCAGCGGCGCGGACTCTCCGAGCACATCATCCTCATCCTGCTCATCATCGGCGCGATCGCCTTTGGCGTCGACCGCTTTCTTGGGTGGGTGCAGCGAGGACTGTTCCCCTACCGCCAGGAGGCCGAGTGACGGGCGTGGACGAAGCGCCGGTGGTCGAGTTCCGCAACGTTACGAAGCGGTTCGGAGATCACGCCGTCATCCGCGACGTCACCTTCAAGGTCTTGAACCGCCCGGAGCGCGGGGAGTTCATTACCATCCTCGGACCGTCCGGCTGCGGCAAGTCGACCATTCTGCGGCTCATTGCCGGCTTGCGCCCCCACTTTCCCGCCAGCGAGGGGACGGTGCAGGTGATGGGAAAACCCGTCGATGGCCCCGGCGCCGATCGCGGCATGGTGTTTCAGGACTATACCTCCTTCGACCACCGCACGGTGCTCGGCAATCTCGCGTTCGGGCTTGAATGCGCCGGCGTGTCCCGCGAGGAGCGGGTGGCGGCGGCGCGGGAATGGATCGCCAAGGTGGGCTTGAAACCGGGGCGCGACGCCAACAAGTACCCGCACCAGCTTTCCGGGGGCATGCGGCAGCGCGTCGCCATCGCCCGCACCCTGATCCTGAAGCCTCGCATTCTCCTGATGGACGAGCCTTTCGGCGCGCTCGACCCCTCCACGCGCCTCAACATGCAGGATCTGCTCGTGAGCCTCTGGCGCGAACAGGAGGCCACGGTTTTCTTCGTCACCCATTCGGTCGAGGAGGCGGTCTATCTGGGCGATCGGGTCTATGTTCTATCCGCCTCGCCGGGCACGATCCTCAAGGAGGTGGAGGCGCCGTCGCCGGATCGCCCGGCGCGGGAGATGCAGCGCGATCCGGCGTTCAAAGAGATCGTCTTCGGCCTCCGCGACATCGTCGAGAAGCTCGAGGCCACGCTATGAACCGGGGCGGGGCGGGATTGAAGGAGTACCTCAAGAGCGCTTTCCTCTACCGCTGGAACCTTCTTCTGTTCCTGGCCGGCGCTGGAGCGGCCTTGCTGAGTCCGTGGCCTGACGCCCTGTTGCCGCTGCTCCTGGCGGCGGAGGTCGCTTACCTCGGCGGATTGGTGTCGCGGCCGCGATTCCGCCAGGCAGTGGACGCCCGCGTCCACGCCGAGGAACGGGAGGCGCGCACCGGGGCGGGCGCGGATTCCCTCGCCGGCCTGCTTGCGGGACTCCCCGCTGAGCCCCGGCGGCGCTTCGAGGGATTGCGGGAACGCTGCCGCGAGATGCGGCGCATCGCGCGCGGCGTAGCCTCCCCGCAATCCACGGCGACCGAGGACCTCAGCACCCCGGCGCTCGACCGCCTCCTGTGGGTGTTCCTCAAGCTCCTCGTAACCCAGGACTCGCTGGCGCGATTTCTCCAGTTCACCAGCGACGCCGCTATCCGCGCCCAGATCGACGACGCCCGGAAGAAGCTCGAAGCCGCACCCGCCGGCGAACGCTTCCGGCGTTCCCTCGAAGACAGTCTCCGCGCCCACGAGCAGCGGCTGCAGAACTACGAGAAGGCCCGCGAGAACGCTGAATTCGTGCGCCTCGAGCTGGACCGGATCGAAGCCCGGATCCAGGCGCTCTCCGAATCCGGCGTGAGCCGCCAGGATCCCGACACGCTGTCGAGCCAGATTGAGGGCGTCACCGAAAGCGTCCAGTCCACTGAAACGGCGATCCGCGAACTCCACGAGATCACCGGCCTTGTCGACCAGATGCAAGAGCCGCCGCCCATCCTCGAAGCCGACTGGCGAAGGGTTGCCCAATGAGATCCTCCGGCCCCGCCGCCCGCGTTCCCGTCTGGTTCCCGGCTTGGGCGAACACGCTCTTCGATCTCTTCTTCTCCGGTTCGGCCTCCCTCTACCTGCTGCACGGCAACGTCCACGATTTCGTCCCGCTGGCGCCCGACGGGAGCGCGTACGGCGGGTTGGCGGACTTCCTCGCCGAGCAGGTGTTCGGCCGCTGGGACCTCGTCCTCCACTACGACGTGGGGCGCGGCTTGCGCGCTTTCGCCGGGCGGGACGGAGCGCGGCTCAAGGAGATGGTCCCGCGGGCCAACCAAAAGGTGGGCGATCTGGCCGCCGCCCGCAAGGACCCGGCCGCCGCGTTCAGCCTGTTGGACCGCTTCATCCAGAACAACATCATGGCCGGCGACGGCGGCCTCAGCGCGGCCATCCTGGTCGATCACGCGTCGTTTGTGGCTCCCGCCGGCGAGCCCGGCCGCCTGAGCCCCGCCGCTTCGCAGCAGGTGGTGACCCTGATCAATTGGGCGGCCAGCCCGCACCTCAAGCGGCTGAACATGGCCGTGGTTCTGATCGATGAGAGCGCCGCCGCCCTGAGCGAACGCCTCACCGCGAATCCCTATGTCGAGAGCATCGGGATTCCGATGCCCGATGCGCCCGCACGGGAGCGGTTTCTGCGCTTCGCGGTCGGGGAACGGGACTTTGGATCGGTCTCCGATACCACCGAGTCCGGGCTGGCGCGCCTGACAGCGGGGATTCCGCTGGTCGACCTGAACGGGATGGTGCAGTCGGCCTTCGAATCCGGCCGGCGCCTTGACTCGCAGCGCCTGCGCGTCCTCAAGAAGGAGCTGATCGAGCGCCAGTGCCGCGGCCTGCTCGAGTTCATCGAGCCCAAGTGGAACCTGGACGCCCTCGTCGGCCACGCCCCGGTAAAACAGCGTCTCCGGGAGGATGCGCAGCTTCTCCGCCAGGGCGACCTCGCCACGCTACCCATGGGGTACCTCGTGTCCGGCCCCGTCGGGACGGGTAAGACGTTTCTGGCGCAATGCCTCGCCGGCGAAATCGGCGCCCCGTGCGTCGTGCTCAAGAACTTTCGCTCCAAGTACGTCGGCGAGACGGAGGGAAATCTCCAGCAGGTCCTGACGGTCCTTCGCGCCATGGGCCCCGTAGTCGTGATCATTGACGAAGCCGACGCCGCGCTTGGCAGTCGCGAGGACGAAGGCGACTCGGGCACCTCGGCCCGTGTGTTCTCCATGATCGCCGCCCAGATGGGCGACACGCGGTACCGCGGCCGCATCCTGTGGATGCTGCTGACGTGCCGGCCCGATCTGCTCCCCATCGATCTGAAGCGACAGGGCCGCGCCGAAGTGCACATTCCGCTGTTCTACCCCTCCGGCCGGGAGGAACTTCGCGCGATGTTCGCGGCCATGGCGCGCAAGGCGGACATCCCCCTCGAGCCGGACGACGTCCCGGAGATTCCGCTGGCGGGGAAGCTTTCGGGCGCCGACATCGAGGGCATCGTCACCCGCGCCGCCCGGCGCGGAAAGCTGCGCGGCGAGGCCGGCTTGACGCGCGAGGCGCTCGAGCGTGAGCTGGCCGGTTTTCTGCCCTCTATGGAAGGTCTCGAAAAGGAGATGCAGGAAGTGGCGGCGATGCTCGAATGCACCGACATCGAGTTTTTGCCCGCGGAGCGGCAGGCGCCCCTCCGCGAGCCCGGCGGGCGAGAGCGCTTGCAGCGCCGGTTTCTCGAGCTGCGGAGTCATTTGCGATGAGGAGTGATTCGAATGGCAAGGACTGACTGGTGGGATGAGAACAGCGATCTGCCTCTGATCGACGAGCAGGTCCACAAATTGGAGCATTTCGTCGACGCGATGGCCGATGGCGTCGTCGAGAAAGCCGAGCTGGAGAGGCAGCAGGCGAGCCTCGCCGCCGCGATGAGGGACGTCGAGGGCGAGCTCAACAACGCCCAGCACGCCAAGGTCACACGGCTGCTGGTGGAGTTGAGCGCCTACAACATCATGCGCACGCTGCACGAACTCCAGCAGGCCCGGCTCCAGCGCGCCTTCGCCGGCTGACGCGGCGATCTCGCGGCTCTCGCGGGGCGGCACTAGATTCCAGCCCGGCCACTCTGAGGATTTGTCTCTCAGATTTGCGGTTGTGCGCAGCGGTTTCACGACGGGTAAGCTGGCAGCGCTCAGCGCTCAGCCTTCAGCACTCAGCCTTCAGCTTTCGCAGTCTTGATGGCTGCGCGCGATGCCGGTAGCTTGACTTGGTAGCAGTCAGCAGGCCGTTATGCGGCGATCAGCACGATCGAGGCGAAGGGCACGCTCGCCGCGCTCATTCAAGAGCTGACCGCTAATCGCTGACCGCTGAAAGCTCCCGTCCTCGAGATTTCAAGTCTTCTTGGCTATTTCTAGTGTGAGTCGCCGGCAAACCCGGTCCGCTTCGCGGGGGTGGTCCACGTTACAATCAAGCTCGGCGGCCACGGCCGTGAGCCGCCAACGGAGGTGACATCATGCCGGCCAGCGGGTCGACGGCCAGGATTCGCGGCGTTCTCGATCGTTTGGGCATCGCGCCCGTGAACTCCGGCGCCTGCGGCCGGGAATGGATCGCCGCGCCCTCGGGGGGCGAGCTCGTCTCGTTGAATCCGGCTGACGGATCTTCGATCGCCGCGGTCCGCATGGCCTCGGCGGAGGACTACGAACGGGTGGTTTCCGAAGCGGAGGCCGTGTTCCGCGAATGGCGGCTGCTGCCCGCTCCCAAGCGGGGCATGATCCTCCGGGACATCGCCGATGAGCTCCGCGCCGCGAAGGACGACCTGGGTGCGCTCGTCACCATCGAGATGGGCAAGATTCTGGCCGAGGGACGCGGTGAAGTGCAGGAGATGATCGACATCGCCGATTTCTCGGTCGGCCTGTCGCGCCAGCTCTACGGCCTCACCATGCACAGCGAGCGCCCCTCCCACCGGATGTACGAGCAGTGGCACCCGCTCGGGATCGCGGGC
>CAYRPT010000223.1:0-259 GCA_964425895.1 uncultured Solibacteraceae bacterium
GGTGGCCGCGGCCAACACCCTGTTATCCGTGCGCTCGTCTATCGGGCAGTCGGTGCGTGGGGCTCTCTCCGCTTCGGCTTCGGCCGCGCGCGAGGAACGGCTCCGCCAACGCACCGAGCGGGACATTCCGCTCCCGTGGGTCGGTCTCTCGGTGGCGGGGCTGCTGCTTCCGATCACGGCCATCTACTACTACTTCACGGGCGGTTGGAAGGCGGCCCTGGTGGCGGCG
Organism: uncultured Solibacteraceae bacterium; assembly: GCA_964425895.1. Lineage (GTDB taxonomy): Bacteria > Acidobacteriota > Terriglobia > Bryobacterales > Bryobacteraceae > CAYRPT01. Next base: position 230 of record CAYRPT010000223.1, read on the forward strand.
GTGGTGATGACGCTCTCGGGCTTCCTGCTG
>CAYRPT010000223.1:269-6611 GCA_964425895.1 uncultured Solibacteraceae bacterium
TGGGAGCGTACCTGGTGGGGCTGGTAGGCGTGTCGAACCAGCCGGTTTCGGGTTTGACGCTGGCGGCCCTGGTCCTATCGGCCCTGGTGTTGCTGGCGTTCGGGGTAACAGGCGCGGCCGGGGTGGCCGCGGTGCTCGGCGTGGCTGCCGTGGTATGCTGCGCGTGCAGCGTCTCCGGGTCGCTCATCCAGGACCTGAAAGCCGGACATCTCCTTGAAGGAACTCCGTGGAAGATGCAGTTGGTGGAGATCATCGCGATCATCCTGCTGGCGTTCTTTCTGATGGGGCCCATCGTGGCGCTGCATGAAGCCAACCTGGCTACCGGCGGTATTGGAGGCCGTGCGTTACCGGCGCCGCAGGCGGGTCTGATGGCGCAATTGGCCAAGGGAATCGTCGGCGGCCAGATGGCCTGGGGTCTGCTGGCCATGGGCGCCGGGTTCGGACTTGCGCTGATACTCTGCGGAGCGCAGGCGCCGATGCTGATCGCCGTGGGGATGTACCTGCCTTTCGACACAACGTCGGCCATCTTCGCCGGCGGCGCGCTGCGATGGCTGGCACAGCGGTTGACGAGCCGCTTTTCCGAGTCCGAAAGGCAGGACGCCGACGAGGCGGGAACGCTCGTGGCGAGCGGTCTCATTGCCGGCGAGGCGATCACCGGGATTCTGCTCGCGGTAGCCTTCGTAGCTGGTATCCCGTCGATTGCGGAGATGCTTCTTGGCTCGCGCGAAGCGAGTTTCCTCGACGGGTGGAGAGGGCCATTGTCCCTTATCGGCTTCGTTGGCGTTGCTTGGGTACTGGTACGGATACCGACGCGGCGCCCATTCTCGTGAGCCACGGGTGAGACAGGGTGTGCTACCATCGCTCAACGCAGGTCGTGTGAGGCTTCACCAACCGGGCTCCGCGGACCACTCGGTGGAAGGGGCGTTACTCGGGGATATCCCGCTTGACCGGTCGCGGTTCGCGGAGCGCCACGGCGTTCCGGGGGTCGTCGGAAGCATTAGGGAACAGGAGGGCACCGCTTGAAAGTCTGGAATGCAGCCTGGACGCTTGGACTGGGGAATCTGCGGCGGCTGGGCGTCGTGCGCCAGAAGGTCTGGCGAGACCTCATCAGCCGCCAGTTCACCACGCGCTCGATCCAGACTCTGCTGCACGTGGGGCTTCTCGGTGCGATGCACCGGGAAGGCGCCGTTGACGTGGCCGCCTTCGCGGACAAAGAGGGCTTGGACAGCAGACTGGTGTTGGGCATCTGCGAGGCCTTGTTCGCGCGCTGCGTCCTGCAAAAGGAGGATGCCACCCGGTTCCGGCTGGATCATCTCGGCCGGCTCATCATGGAGGAACCGATGGCGCGCGGTTGGTTCGAGTTGGCGTACGGCTACGAGCCGGTCCTGCACCGCATGGAGGATCTGGTCCGCAAGCGCGCGGTCTACGGCCGCGACGCGGTCCGGGACGGCCTGCACGTCGCCGTCGGCAGCGGTTTGGCCTCCATGGCTTTCTTCTTCCCGATGGTCGCCGAAGGCATCGCCCGGGCCGGCTACAAAAGCGTCCTCGATATTGGATGCGGCGACGGCACCTTCCTCCGGCTGCTCGCCGACCGGATTCCGGGCATCCGGGGCGCGGGGGTCGACCTCAGTCCGGAAGCGGTCGAAAACGGGAACCGCGTGATGGCTGCCCGGGGGTTGGCGGACCGGTTCCAGCTTCACACGGGCGACGCGGCCAGACTCGATGCCGTGCCCGAGGCCCTGGACGGCGTTGACGCGGTCACGACGTTCTTCGTCCTCCACGAGATCCCCAAGAGCACGGATTGCCGGGAGGCGGTTGATTTCCTGAAGATGTTCCGCCGGACGCTTCCGGGGATCCCGTTCGTGGTTGTGGAGACAGACCGGCCCACGGCCGAGCAGATGAGAGCGAAACCCGGCTTCGCGATCGAGTATTTCCTGTTCCACGACCTGAGCGGCCAGCAAGCGTTGAGCCGAAAGTCCTGGAGGGATCTCTTTGAGCAAGCTGGTTTCTCCTCCATCGCCGAGGAATACATCGGTTTCGCGCGCACATCCATCTTCACGGTCAAGTGACCGCCGATTCGCCGCCCGGGTGAGGCTTGGACAAGCGGAAGCCGAATCACCTCCGCCGGATCGGGTCCGCTAGAATGAAGATCTCATGTCCCCCCAACGGATATGCCTCGCGGCGGCGGTATTACTGATCGCCGGCGCCGCGTGCAAGAAGGCGCCACCCGAGAATGTGGCGGCCAGCGTCAACGGCCGCGCGATCACCTACGAGGATCTATCCAAGCAATATAAGGTACTGTTTCCGTCCCAGGAGGAGAGCCCCGGCGAAGACCAGATGGCGATCCAGAAGATGGAGATTCTACGGGGATTGATCGACAACGAGATCATGCTGCAACGGGCCGAGAAGCTGGGCATGATGGCCGTGGATACCGACGTCAACGCCAAGCTCACGGAGTTCCGCGCTCCGTACACCCAGGAGGAGTTCCGGAAGCAACTGGAAGCGCGCAACCTGACGGAGGATCAGCTCCGCGCGCAGCTCCGGCGGGATCTGAGCATCGAAAAGCTGTTCAATCGGGAGATCATCTCCTACATCACCATCACCGACAAAGAGGTGAAGGAATTCTACGAAGCGAACAAGGCAAGCTTCAACCTGGTGGAACCGCAGATCCATCTGGCCCAGGTCCTCGTAACGCCCTATCCGAACCCCAACGTACGCAACCTGCGGAGCGACAAGGCGCAGAATCAGGAACAGGCAAAAGCCAAGATCTCCGCTATCGAAGCCCGTCTGAAGCAGGGCGAGGACTTCGCCATGCTCGCGCAGGCGTATTCGGAAGACCCGAACACGGCGGCCAACGGCGGCGACCTCGGATTCATTCCGGAGTCACAACTCGAGCAAGCGAGCGTCGAAATCCGGCGTGCGGTCATGTCGTTGCAGCCGGGTCAGATCTCTCCGATCATCGAAACCGCCGAGGGCTTCCGGATCCTGAAGCTCATTTCCCGTGAACCGGCCGGCCAGCGGGAGCTTGAAGATCCCCGGGTGCAGCAAACCATCCGGGAGACCCTTCGCAACCGCAAGGAGCAGCTTCTGCGGGCGGCGTACTACGAAGTCGCGCGAAACGACGCCAAGGTGGAGAACTACTACGCGTTTGAGGTCCTCAGCACCCGCGGCCAGCAGAAGGAGTAACCGGAATCTGACGAAAGGCCTTCTCAGGGGGCGGCCGGCCGCGACGCCGCCTCGGCCTGGCGGTCCGCGCGGCGGATCTCGGTGAAATAGCGTTCGACGTAGGGCTGGAGATCGAGCGGCACCTCATCCCGATAAACCGCTGATCCGGCTGCGCGATGGGCGGCCTGAGTCTCCGAATAGGCGGTGCGCAGGCGCTGCGGCCCCGAGGAGACCTCCACCATGATGTCGCCCTTGAGGTTTTCGGCGCGTTTGCCAAGGATCTCCTCCAGCTTTCCCAGCGCCTCCATTTGTTCGGCGAGGCGCAACTGCTTGGCACCGTCCCTTCTGCCGGCGCCGCTCTCGGCGCTCTGCTGACCGGGCTGTCCGCCCTGTTCGCTCTGCGCCTCGCCCTGGCCGGCCTGGGCCGTCTGCCCGCCTTTCTGGGCCTGCTGCCCCCGGGGATCGTTGGTGGGCCGGCCCTCGCCTTGCGGGCGGCCTTCCCCCTGCTGGGCGGATTGTTCCCGGCTTTGTTTGGACGCGCCCTCGGCGCCCTCGGACTCGCGGGACATGACCCGGCGGCCTCGTACCTCGGGAGCCTCCAGGTTGAGTTTGTTGAGAAGGTTCGCGAAGGCATCCTGCATCTTGCGGATCAGATCGTTGTCGTCGTCCGCGCCGGGCGGCGTCTCCGGCGGCTCCTCCGGCTCGCCTTCCGGCTCCCCGCCGCGTTGGGCGGCGTCGGCAGCGGAGCTCTCGCCGTCTCCGGGCGGCGCGGTCCGGCCGTCTGCCCAGGGGGTCTGCTCGTCCCCGTCGGGAGTACGGCTCGCATCGGCGGCGAGGTCATCGGCAGGGTCCCCCTCGGCCGCGGTGAGGCGCGCCTCCGCGTCCGGGTCCAAACGTCTCGCTGTGCGCTCAGCTTCGCGTGCCTCGGGCTCCGGTGTCTCCGGCTCGGCGGCGCGGGCTGACCGTTCCCACGCCTCCACCATCTCTTCGCCGGGCTGGAACACCTGCGCCAGCGCCTCAAGGGCCGGAGGGCCGAGATCGAGCGTGCGCCTCGCGCCGTAGCGCATTGCGAACAGCGCCCCAACCACGGCGAGGCCGGCCGCGGCGGCATAGACGGTCCTAGGCAGTACAAACGGCAACGCCTGGCCAGGTGACGTCCGGCCGGCCACGACGGCGGCGATCTCCTGTTGCGCATCATGGACGCGCCCGCGGACCCGCCCGGCGCCGGCCCCGTCGCTGAAGTACCAGGCAGTGGAGAGCGTATCACGCAAATCCAAATGAAGGTCGATTCGCTGCAATACCTGATACGCGGACGGGACGCGGCCGCGGAGGCGGAAAGCTCCCGCGCCCAGCGCGATGGCGAAGACGGCTACCGGCCAGTACCAGTCGAGGATCTCGGCCCCGAGGACCAGCAGAAGCGAAAAGGCCACCGCCGCGAGGCTCAGCGCGAGGGCGCCCTGCTCCAGCAGAAGCATGAACAGCACGCGTTGGCGTCCGGCGGCCGCCAATTGGCGCAAACAGCGCTGTGAATCCCCGGCCATCTTCCTCTATTGTAGTGAAGAGGGGGACTGGATCCTCACCTATGGACGAACGCGCCTTCTACACGGAAACCATCACGAGCAAGCCCGCCTCGCTCAACTGTCCCCACTGCCGGATCTCGAACGAGTACGAGCTTCGGTGGATCCTCCGAAGAAAGAAGGAGCGGTTGCCGGGCGCCGCCGACGAGCGCGATCGCGCCCGCTTCGCCAAGGCGCAGAGCTATATGGTGCTGGCGGACGACAAGGCGACGTGCGCCAACCCGCAATGCCGGAAGACCTTTGACATTTCCGGGATCAAGTCGATGGCCTTTCTAAGCCCGGATCAGGAAGCCGCCCTGACGCCTCGCCAGCAGCCCCAGCAGAACCGCGCGGCCGGACCGCCGCGGCGCGGACCCCAGCAGCAGCGGCCGAACTTCAAAACGAAAGGGAACGTGAAGGGCGGACCTCCGAAGCATCAGAAGGCCGGCCAGCAACAGAAGCAAAAGCAAAAGAAGAAGCCGAAGGTCTACTTCCCCAGCGACTATATCTACTACCGGCCGTAATCCCGGCGGCCCCCAACCACCAGCCCGTAGGCTGGTTACCGTGCCGAGGCTTCGCTGGTGGAGCAGGCCGCCAGAGCCTGCAACGCCGTCGGTCCTGCGGGCGGAACCCCACACATGCGCGCTCGGGCGAGCCGGTCCACGCCCCCATGCGGCCGCCGGCATTGGTCACTCTGTTTCGCCAGCCCCAACAGGTTGCCGTTGGCGCGCTACCCGTGGACGCCGTAGAGCTCCTTCCAGGTGAGCTCACGTTCCCGGTAGATCGCCTCCCGGCCGAGGATGGCGATCATCGTGCTCAGCGCGCTGCGCTCGGCGACATTCTCGTAGTTGCCTGACTGAACCCGTTCGAGGAACGCCTCCAGACCGTCGTAGGTGATGTCCCGCTTCGATTCCATCACCTCCGGCTCGCCCTGCAGGCGGTGGTGTTCCATCTTCCGGCGGGAGACCGAGACGAAGCCGTCGATGCCGGTGAACTCCTCGCCGACCCGCTGGCCTCCGCGAACGGTGAACTGGTTCGCCTCGAAATTGACCACCATTCCGCCGGGCCATTCGAAAGCCACGGTCAGGTGATCGAGCGTGCGGCGCCAGGTGCGCGCAATGCGGCCGCCGTATCCGGCGGCGCGAACCGGGAGGCTGTCGAGGAACCAGTGGAGGACATCGAAGTTGTGGCAATCCTGTTCGACGATGATGTCGCCGCAGAGCTCGGGATGGCCGTACCAATTCCGCAGCTTCTGCTCCCATGTGGTGTCGTCCGGTTGAGGGCGCAGGGATCCGCCGCCGATCCAGGATGCCCGCGCGTTGATCAACCGTCCGATGCCGCCCCCGCTGACCCGCTTGTGCGCTTCGAGGTAGACGGGGCCGTAGCGCTGCTGGAAGCCGAACGAGATATTGATTTTCGGCCCTGCCTGGCGGCCCGTGCGGATGACCCGCAAACAGTCCTCGGGACTCACGCCGGCGGGTTTCTCGCAGTAGACATGCTTGCCCGCCGCCACCGCGGCCTCGAGCATGCGGGGATGCTCAAATACCGGAGTCGCGATGATCACCGCATCCACGTCCGACGCCAGCAACTTCTCAAAGTCCTTGTGGACCCTCGGATTGGC
>CAYRPT010000224.1:0-6604 GCA_964425895.1 uncultured Solibacteraceae bacterium
CTCCGGGTCAGATCGTGGTGATCTACGGTCTGCACATGGGGCCGCCGCAGCTCGCCTCCTGGGTGGTGGATGAGAACGGCCGCGTGAGCGACCGGCTCGAGGAAACGCGGGTGTTCTTTGACGGCCGGCCCGCGCCGATGGTCTACACGTCGGCCGGGCAGTTGGCGGCCATCGTCCCATACGAGGTCGCCGGACAGCAAACGACCGAGGTGAAGGTTGCTTATCGCGGCGTCGATTCGCCCGCCAGAACCGTGGAGGTGGTGGGGTCGGCGCCCGGCATCTTCACGCTGCCCCAGATCTCAGAAAGCCAGGGGGCGATTCTCAATCAGAATTACTCGGTGAACGCCCCGGGCAATGGCGCCGCGGCGGGCGAGATCGTGATGATCTTCGCCACGGGCGAGGGCCTCAGCGTGGGCTGCCAGGACGGCCGGATCGTCGAAGCTGCCAACCTGCCTACACCCGTTGCGGAAGTGAGCGTGTCGATCGGCGGGCTGCCGGCCGACCTTCACTATGCCGGAGGATCCCCGGGCCTGCCGTGCGGCCTCCTCCAGGTGAACGCTTACGTGCCCGCCGGCCTCCCGCCGGGGAACGTACCGGTGCTTCTTCGGGTAGGCCAGGCATTCAGCCAGCCCGGAGTCACGATCGCGATCAAGGGCCCGAACTAACGCCGCCGAGCTCCTGCAAGCTTGGCTAACGCGAATCCAGACGCACGACAAACGCGTTTCCGTGCCCGGCCCGGATTCTCAGGGCGAGCGCTTCGGCTTCCGCCATGCCGGCCTCATCACCCACCAGAACCCGCCACACGGGAGGCGTGCCATCGCGAACCACCAACCGCGCGACGCCGAAAGCGGCCTCCATCTCCACACGCAGGCGTTCGGCGTTGTCGAACAGCTCAAACGCGCCGGCCTGCACGGCGAAGCGGCCTGTCGTGACTTCGCTACCGGGCGGATGCTCGCCCGGAACGGGTTGTTGCGGAACGGAGGGAGTCGGGCCAGCGGCCGGCGCTTCCGCGGCGGCCGGCGGCGAACACGACGCCGCGGGGGGAGAACAGGGCCGCGCCGCGGCGGGCGGCGCATTCGTCGGCTCCACGCGAACCCACGCCGTGCCCGGACCGATCATGTCAATCTCGCGTGCGGCCGCTCTCGACAGATCGATGACGCGTCCGTCGACGAACGGACCGCGATCGTTGATGCGAACATCCACCCACATTCCGTTATCGAGGTTGCGAACGCGCACCCACGTGTCGAACGGACGCGTGCGATGCGCGGCCGTCAGCAACTCCATGTCGTACACTTCGCCGCTCGCGGTGCGGCGGCCATGGTACGGATGCCCGTACCAACTTGCGACTCCGATTTCTTCGCCGGGCGCCACCATCGATGGGGGCGCGGGCAACCGCACGCGCTTTGCGCGGCACCCGGAAGCAGCGCCGAGAGCCACGAGCACAACGCCCGCGATCAAGGCCCGCCGTCTCAGGTTGCTGGTCTCCCGGCGCGGCAATCCATCCTCCATGAGGGCCTCGGAATGTTCTAAGACAATTTTACGTCGAAACGTTTTTAGGCGTCTCGGTCACGTCCGCGGCGCGCGTGCGGAACGCCGCGATCATTTTTCGCTTGACATTCACGTCGAACAACCTTATATATGAATCACACTGCGATCTTCTTGTGATCGCAAATCTGATGTCTAGGGAGAATCAATCGATGAAGTACGCAACCAAGAAGGCTGCGAAGAAGGCGGCGAAGAAGGCGCCGAAGAAAGCGGCCAAGAAGACGGCCGTGAAGAAGGCGACCAAGAAAGCGCCGGCCAAGAAGGCGCCCGCCAAGAAAGCAGCCAAGAAGAAGAAGTAGCAGCACCACGCGGCCTTCGAGAAGGCGTGGCGGCGGCCCCGGTTTCCGGGGCCGCTTTTCTTTTTGGGCCTCACGTCCGGCGGCGCAGCAACAGGCTGCGAAAGCTCTCCCCCATCCCGAACACGAGGTGCTTCAACTGGAGCCGCCGCCGCGATCGCTCTGTTTCGCTGACACCTTCGAAGACGCCTCCGAAGTCGTCCGTCTCTACGGCGCGCAGCAAGGTGCGGCCCATCGACTCCCGCAACACCACCTCGAAGCCGGACTCGTGCGCCGCCGACTCGAGCGCACTGAAGCAAACGTGCGCCGTGATGTCCTGTTCCCCCGGATTGCGCAGCACGTCTTCGATCGCCTGGTGGCGGAGGTAGCTCATCAGCGTGCCCTCAGGGAAGCGGACCGCCTCGCGGGCTTCGTATCCGTAGTCGAACACGAGCAGGAAGCCGGCGCGGAGAGACGCCGCCACGCGCCTGATCCAGGCCGGCGCCTCGAGACACACCTCGATCCGGCCGCCCTCGGGCGCCTCCCGCGCAAATGTTTTCAGGTGGCTTTGCAGCGCACCCTCCGCTTCCTCCGCCTCAAGCCAGTAAAAGCGCCCGTCCGCGACGCCGATCCGCATCAGGCGAAACGCGCTTCCGCGGCGCACGGCGGACTCCACCGGGAGAGCGTCGAAGAACTCGTTCGCCAACACGAATCCCGTGAACGCTTCCGGCAGCCGATCGCCGACTTCGACGGCGGCGTAGCCGCATCTCGCGAAGAACGGCTCCATCTCGCGGCGTCCCGCTCCCAGTTCGACCACCGTCCAGCCATCCGGCTTTCCCTCCGCGGACCACAGCGATTCAAAGAAGCGCGACACCAGAAGTCCAAACACCGGCTGGAGTTGCTCGGCCGTGTAGAAGTCGCCGGCCCTGCCGAAAGGATCCCGCTTCCGGTAGTAGCCGTGCTCCGGATGGTAGAGCGCGACCTCCATAAAGCGGCTGAACGGAATCGGACCGCCGCGCACGATCTCGTCACGGAGAATCTCGCCGGCCGGTGTCATACCTTGCGGCGGTCCTGGGGAGTCCTGACGAACATCTCCACGAGGTAGTCGTGCAGACAGTCGTACAGCAGGCGCTGAAAAGTCCAAGCGAAATTCGAACCGGCGATATCCCGGGCATGCAACGCCGCGCGATAGGGGGACATCGCGGGCAATCCGTCGCGAAGCCGGATCACCAGGTCCAGACCGCCGCCGGGCGTCTCCTCCACGCCGAAGTCCAGCAGCGGGTGCTCATAGCGCCGCAGTTCGGCGCGCACTCTGGCGAGCGCATTTGCAGCTTCGGGAGAGGGGGTAGCCACCGCTCGTATTGTATGATGGGCGATTGCCGCGATGTTCGCGAACCGCGTGTTCCGATCCGGCGGCGTGCAAATCCCCTGTCCGCACCATCTGCTATGAAGACCTTCCGAATCGCGGTTCTGCCCGGCGACGGCATCGGACCGGAGGTGATCGAGGCCGCGGTCGCCGTTCTGCGCGCCGTCGAGGCGCAGCTCCACGGAGTGGCGCTCCAGTTCGAGGAGTACGCGGTGGGCGCCGGTGAGTACCTGCGCAGCGGCGATCCGCTGCCTCCAGGAACGATCGAGCGGCTCAAGCAATCGTCGGACGCGATCCTCCTCGGCGCCATGGGGCTTCCCGACGTTCGCTGGCCCACCGGAACGGAGATGGCGCCGCAGCTCGATCTCCGCGAGCAGCTCGATCTCTACGGCGGCGAGCGTCCTGTCCGTCTGTACCACGAGAACGACACGCCGCTCAAGGGCTACCGCTCCGGCGAAATCGACTTCGTGATCGTGCGCGAGAGCACCGAAGGATTGTTCTCGTCCCGGAAAAGCACGTTCGCCAGAGACGCTTCCGAAGTCACCGACACCCTGCGCATCACGCGCCGCTCCGCCGAACGCGTCTGCCGCTACGCCTTCCGGCTGGCTGCCCGGCGCAGGAGACTGGTTTCTCTGGTGGACAAGGCCAACGTCCTGCCTTCGATGGCATTCTTCCGGATGATCTTTGACGAAGTCGCCCGGGAGTTTCCCGGCGTTCGTACGGAACGGATCTACGTGGATGCCGCCAGCCTCTACCTGGTGCGGCGTCCCCAGGACTTCGATGTCATCGTCACGGAGAACATGTTCGGCGACATTCTCTCGGATCTCGCCGCCGGGCTGGTGGGTGGGATGGGCATGGCGCCCTCCGGCGACATTGGCGACCATTACGCGGTCTTCCAACCCTCGCACGGTTCCGCACCGGATATCGCTGGGCAAGGTAGAGCCAACCCCACGGCGACCATCCTGTCGGCGGCGATGATGCTGGAGTGGCTGGCGGAGCCGGAGACCCTGCGGGGCGCCGCCATGATTCGTCGCGCCGTTGAGACCGTCTTCCTCGATCCCGCGAACCGCACAGCCGACATGGGCGGATCGCTCCGTACCGAGGACCTGACCCGCCTCATTCTCGACGCCGTCGCCGCGCCGAGCGCCGCTACTCGGTGAACATGCCGTCGAAGAGTACCGACGACAGGTAGCGCTCGCCCGAATCCGGCAGGACGACGACAATCGTCTTCCCGTCCATCTCCGGCGCGCCGGCGAGCCGGAGTGCGGCTGCGGCCGCCGCGCCGCACGAAATCCCGCAGAGGATCCCTTCTTCCCGCGCCAGCCGGCGCGCGATCGCGATCGATTCCTCGGTGCTGACCAGCTCCACTCGGTCCACCATCGACAGATCGAGGGTATCGGGAATGAAGCCCGCGCCGATTCCCTGGATCTTGTGCGGGCCGGGACGTGGCTCCTCGCCGCGGAGCGTCTGGCTGATCACCGGGCTGCCCGCGGGCTCCACCGCCACCGATAGGATCGGCTTGCCCTTCTCGTTCTTGACATAGCGCGAGATGCCGGTGATCGTTCCACCCGTGCCCACGCCCGACACGAGCACGTCGATCTTCCCCTCGGTGTCGTCCCAGATTTCCGGACCGGTGGTCCGGAAATGGATATCGGGGTTGGCCGGGTTCTTGAACTGCTGGAGCAGAACGTAGCGTTCGGGATCGCTCGCCGCCAGCTCTTCGGCGGTCTGCACCGCTCCCTTCATGCCTTTGGACCCTTCCGTCAGCACCAAGTTCGCACCGAACACCTTCAACACCTTCCGGCGTTCGAGGGACATCGTCTCGGGCATCGTCAGCGTAATCGGATAGCCGCGGGCCGCGGCCACAAACGCGAGTGCGATGCCGGTGTTGCCGCTGGTCGGCTCCACGATCTCCTTGCCCGGCTTCAGCACACCGCGCTTTTCGGCGTCCCACACCATCGAGGCGCCGATGCGGCATTTCACCGAGTAGGCGGGGTTGCGCCCTTCGACTTTGGCCAGTACGGTGGCTCCGGCTCCTTGCGTGATCCGATTCAATTTCACGAGCGGCGTCCGCCCTATGCTCAACGAGTTATCCGCGTAGATCAAGTCTTCCTCCTCGGCCCGCTGGCCGGCCCGCCGGCACAAAGCGAGCGATGTCAGATGTCCCATGTGGGGACATAGGCGGCCTGCTGCTCCTTCCAGTCCCGCGCCAATTGGGAAAAGCTGGTTTGGTCAAGTATTCCGTCCACCGCCGCGTCAATGCGCCGCCACATCTCGGCAAATGGACCGGCTTCCTTCTTCCGCTGCGCAACCTTGACAGCCCGCGAACCCTCCACGAATCGAATGACCTCGCCTACCGTGATCTGATCGGCCGGCCGCGCTAACATGTAGCCGCCTTCGGCCCCCCGGCGAGACACCACGAATCCGCCTTGCTTCAGACCCGACAGAATCAGTTCCAGAAACTTCTGCGGAATGCTCTGGCGGCGCGCGATCTCGGCGATCTTGACCGGCACTCCCGAATTGTGCAGGGTGAGGTCGAAGATCGCTTGGAGTGCGTATTCACCCTTCACCGAGATGTTGAAAGCACTCACTGTCCCCTCCAATCTCCCCTTTCTCAGTGGAGATTATCCAAAATAACGCGAAAAGTCAAGGCCGCTCGTCGAGACGCTTACGGAAGTTGGAGCCGTCCCGGGGGGTTCGGGTGGCGGAGGGCTCGGAAAAGACTTAGGTGTATATAGAGCTGATCCGCGAAGAGAACAATAACCCGTTGGGATACAATAGCGAACGGTGGATCAGATTGGGCGGTATCGGGTGGTTGGGGAACTCGGCCGTGGCGCCATGGGAGTGGTATACCGGGCCGAAGATCCCGCCATCGGGCGTACGGTGGCGATCAAGACAATCCGCCTGGGCGATCTGACCGATCCGTCCGAGCGGCAGTTCATGAGGGAACGGCTGCTTCGGGAAGCGCGTTCAGCGGGCATACTCTCGCACCCGGGCATCGTCACGATCTACGACATCTCCGAGCAGGGCGATACCGCGTACGTGTTCATGGAGTTCGTCAATGGCGAACCGCTGGAGAAACTGATTCACGGCAGCCGGGCGCTGGAGCGCGACCGGGTATTGGAGATTCTCCGCCAGACGGCGGCGGCGCTCGATTACGCGCACGGCAAGGGTATCGTCCACCGCGACATCAAGCCCGCCAACATCATGATCAGCACCGATGGCGAGGCGAAGATCACCGACTTCGGCGTGGCGAAGATCCTGTCGCAACAGATGACCCAGACGCGCACTGTGCTCGGAACGCCGTACTACATGTCCCCGGAGCAGATTCAGGGCGCGCAGATCGACGGACGCTCGGACCAGTTCGCATTAGGGGTGGTCGCCTTCGAGCTGATGACCGGAGACCGGCCCTATACCG
>CAYRPT010000225.1:0-6565 GCA_964425895.1 uncultured Solibacteraceae bacterium
ATTCTGGCCGTTCAAATCCAGACGACCGACTACCACATGATTGGCTGGGCGCCGCGGTATCTGGTGGGCGACCTGATGCAGGCGATGGCCCATTCTCCTCGGGGCTATGCCGCCGAGGTGGTTCGTGTCAACCCATCCCCAGCGCCTTCGAAGCAGCGCTTGCTCATCGAGCTTTCAGGTAGTTGGCCCAACTACGAGCCGATGGTGACGGGCGACTTCCAACCATTGGTTCAGTGAGGCAGCGTCACGCTCGCCTGGAACGATGGCCTACACCCGGCCCGTCCCTGCTTGGTGGTCCACTGCCTGCTGTGCCAGGCATGCCCGCCACGCTGGCGGTCTTGCCCGCGGTTGGCTCTCATCGCCCGGTGTGCCGGAAGCGTAGCCGCCGGAATGGCGATCACAGACCACCGGTCCCTCCAACCCCTTGATCCGCGCCCGGATACGTTCCGGCCACAATGTCACCCCACCGGACCGGCGCGACAATCAGGCCGGGAGATCCTTCGCGCCGGCGGCGGGGCTGGACAGCGAGCGGAACCATTTTGGCGCCGGCGCCACCAAGCCGGACCCGATCGAGCCCAGGCGGAATCCCGCTGCCGCCCCAAAATCGGCATGCGTCCGTAACATAGTGAAAAAACAATATGTTCTCCTCCGCGCGAAATAAAATCTGGCATCTGCCGCTCGCGGGCGCCTGTCAAGGCGGTCTCCACCCGCGGCGCCCCGGCCCCGGCGAGACGCCTCTGCATCTCATTGAAAAGAAAATATGTTCTCCTTCGCGCGAAATAAAATCTGGAACTCCGGGCTTCAAGGGCAACTTCGAGAAGTTGCTCGCCCGGCCATTTTCATCATTCCGCTACCGAGGACCTCCCGCTTCCATCAGCCTTGCGGCGGACGGTTCGAAGCTGCGAATACCGCGTCCGCCCGCGCCCCATCGCAAGGCGTCCGTGCCGAGCGCAGGTCGTTGCCGATGAGGGTCAGGTCACGAGTCTCCTCTCCGTCGGCGTAGAGGAACGCTCCGGCTCCCGGCGGGGCGGAGCAGCCGCGAAGGAAGGCCCCCCGGACGTTCCTCAGCCGGACTACCGGCTGGCGGCCCTGGCTTGCGTTGGCGCTGAGGCCGTCCACGTCCAGGTCCTCCACATCGTCGCAAACGAGCAGCGGACGATAGTCCGGCTTGCTGCTCTCCAGCCGGTAGTTCCGCAGACGAATCCCATGGACGTGACGAACATACAATCCTGACGCCGGCAGGCGGCCGAACATCCGCGCCTCAGGATACGAATCCGGCTTCTCGGGAATCTCGCGGTCTGCCCAGACCTCTTCGCCGCCTTCGTCCGAGCCGATGAAGATGTTGGACAGGCTGACATTCCTCACGGGGTGACCCGGCAGACCGGTCACCGAACTCGTGCATATGGAGCCGGTGGCGCGGACATCCGAGATGGCCACATTGCGCAGCGTGCCCTGGCCGCGGCGGTTGCCTAAACGGACGAAGATCGGCGTGCGAACGGTCTGCATCACCAGATTCGTAGCGGTCAGGCCATCGATATATCCGCCGTCGACGGTCTCAATGGCCAGCGCCGAGATCATGTGCTCGCGGAGGCGCGTTCCTCGCGAGTAGAACACGCAGTTGCTCAGGGTGATGTTTTCGAAACCGTCGAACGACGCGGTGCCGATCTTGAAGCCGTTACAGTTGGTGTCGATCACGCAATTCGTGATCACGATGTTTTTCGAGACGCGCTGCAAGCCGTACTGGTTCTCGCTCTTCAGGCAGATGGCGTCGTCGCCGGTCGTGATGTTGCAGTCCGCAATCAGCAGATTGCGGCACCCGGTCGGGTCGATTCCGTCGGTGTTCGGTCCGTTTCGCGGATTGCGAATCGTGATGCCGCGGATGAACACATCGTCGCAGGCGAGCGGCCGGAGCGTCCAGCTCGCTGCGTTCTCGATGGTGACGTCGTTGATGTAGAGTCCCTTGACGCTGACGAACTCGAGCAGCGGACCGGGCCGCGGGCCGTGTCCGAGGTACCAGGTGGCTACGTCCGTCCATTCGAGTTCAGGCGGGTGATAGCGGCGGTCGTTCTTGAACCAGAAGGCGGGTCCCTGACCGTCGATCCGCCCGCGCCCGGCCAGGCCCACGTTCACCGCGTCGCGGGCGAAGATCAGGTGCTTGTCGTTGGCGTCTCCCTGCGGATTCACGCGATCCCCCGATTGCGGCGGATAGTCTTCGATCCTCGGACTGCCGCGCAGCGTCGCGCCGGCTTCCAGGTACAACGTGACATTGCTCTTGAGAATGACCGTCCCCGTGAGATACGTTCCCGGCGCCAGGTACACAATCCCGCCGCCGGCCTTGGTACACGCGTCGACCGCCTTCTGGATCGCCGGCCCGTCCATCGTTTCGCCGGTTCCTTTGGCGCCGAAGGATTGGGGCGTAAACGTCCTGAATCCGTGCGCGGACTCTTCCGCCGAATCGGCGCGGGCGGCATCGGCCAGCAAGGAGCCGGACAATACCAGCTTGCCGCCGGCGTCAAAGAAACTCCTGCGTTTCATAGTCATTCCCCTTCCTGATGATCCGTCTATTCCCACCGCAGACCGCTGAACCTGGCGCTGCTCTGGTGGCAGAACAGTCCGGCGTCCCGCGCGCCGGAAGCGCCCGGGGCTTCCGCCTCACCGATCTTCTCCCATGCCTTGCCGTCAACACTTGTATAGCCGGTGAACCGGTTCCCGTTCCGCTCGAGCTTCAGCCAGTGCGGCCAGCGGGTATGGCCGTCCAGTTCCGTGTTCCTGTCGATGAGGCCGTCGCCGTCGGAGTCCCACTGCAGCGACGCGCCGTTGCAGGCCGACGAAGTCAGAATCAGGTAGCCCGGCGACCTGCCGGGCGCCGCAATATCGTCGCGCACAATGATGCCGGCATGGCCGCCCCAACTGGACCGGCCGTCCGGATTCTCCATGCGGACGGCCACCGCTCCGCCCGAAGCGAGTCCCTTCTCGCGGTAAACGGCGCCGTATTCGTCCGCGCGATCCAGCACCGCCGACCGGCCGCGCGCCATGATGTAAAAGCCGCCATCGAATTGCTGGATCACCGCCTCCGTGTTGTGGAAGCTGCGGTACGGTTCGCCAACCGCTCGTCCGGCGGGCTTCGGCAGGACGGTCAGCTTCGCCGTTTGTCCCTCCGACCGGATCTCCTTCTCTCCAGCGTCCGGAAGAACGACGTCCATGAAACGCACCCGCGCCGGCTCGCCCTTCTCCAGCCAGACACTGCGGTGCATCGTCCGGTCCCCCGCCCGCAGCGGGATTTCCACCAATCCTGCCTCGCCGGCGTTCTCGACTCCAACCCGGATGCTGAAGGGCTCGCCGGCGTAAACCGGGCCTTCCGGGGCGCCAACGGAGAGGATTCGAGCGGCCGCGGCGGGCGCTGTCCGGCCATTCACGATGAGACTCCGCAAATTCTCGAACAAGAGCGGCGGCGCGCCGTCCGGCTCGCGCTTCGCCTGAAACCGGTCCAGTTCGAGGAGGCCGATATTCTCGGCGAGGACGGCCGGCCGCGTGTCCGGCTTCTCATAATCGACCCGGACATCGCGCAACTCCACCTGCCGGATGTGGCGAAGGTGGAAGCCGTAAGCCTGCATGGTGGACATCGGGCTCCGGCCTTGGTACTCCGCGAACTCTTCGGTCGCGCCGCCCGCATAGGTGATGCGTGCGCCGTTCACGATCAGAGACCCCATGGGATCGTCGGCCGTGCCGGCAACGTAGAAGGGAGTCCGGGAAACGCCGGTGGCGGTGAGATTGTTGATGATGATCCGGCCCACGCCGAAACTGTCCCGCCCGTATGCCGCCTCGCTGCCGTAGGCGACGAAGACGGGCGTGCGGACGTTCACCATGGATACGTTCGACAGGACCATGTTGTCGACAGGCCCGGGTTTGGCCACGTGCCGCGCCGAGTCTCGGTGCGGCAGGATCTGGAAGCCCGCGATCAGGTTGGTGCGGTGCGACGTGCGATGCTCGTATTCCCCCGGACCGTAGATGAGCGTGTTCTCGATCAGGACATTGCGCCCGCCGGTGCGAATGCCGTTGCAGGACGTGTTGAGGATGCAGTTGGTGACCGTGACGTTTTCCCAATAGGCGCCGGCCAGGCAATCGTCTCCGGTGTAGAACTGCGAGTTGGACACGGTGACGTTCTTGGAGTCGTGGATGTTGACGCCGTCCCAACCACCCCTGGCGGTGATGCCGTCGACGGTGACCCGAAGGCTCGCTCGCAGGATGACCGCGTAGTTGGCGGCTTCGACGAAGTTCACGTCGCGGATGGTCACGTCGCGGCATTTGAAGAAGAGAGCCGCGTGCGGCCCGCGCATTCGTTCCTCGCCCTCGGGGTTGAAGACCTTGCGGCCGTCGATGGTTCCGTGTCCGGTGAGCGCGACGTCGTGCACGTCCTCCGCCAGGAGGAGGGCCATGTACCAGTCGCGCTCCCCCGCGGGCTTCTCATAGAGGGACAAATCGTCCGTTCCGAGGATGGTTGCGCCGGCTTCGAGGTGCAGCGTGACATTGCTGCGGAAGCGGATCGTGCCCGTGAGGTATCTTCCGGCGGGCAACACGACCGTGCCGCCGCCCCCGCGAGCGCACTTGTCGATCGCCGCCTGGATCGCCTTGGTGTCCAAGGTCACGCCATCCCCGGTGGCTCCTTCGGCCCGGACGCTATGCCAGAGATCGGCGGCCGGCAGGCCCAACGCCGCGGCCAGAGACACGAGAATCACCGTAACGGGTTGGAAAATCCTGGATGGCCGGCTACTGAAGGCTTCCATAATTCGATGCACCTTTCACCCGTGACTCTATCGCGAGAGGCAGGCGGGCGGCTACTCGATGGGCGGACTCGAAAGCCGGCGGGGCGGTTTTCGGGGCGAATCACCCGTGCCGTATCACCAGCACGTCGCCGTCCTGCACGATGTAGTCTTTGCCTTCCAGGCGGAGGACGCCCTTCTGCTTGGCTTCGGCGTAACCGCCCAGGTCGATGAGGGTCTTCCAGTGGATCACTTCGGCCCGGATGAACTTCTTCTCGAAGTCGGTGTGAATGGCGCCGGCCGCGGTCACGGCGTGGCTGCCGATGGGAATGGTCCACGCCCGGCACTCGGTCTCGCCGGCGGTGAGGAAACTCATCAGCCCGAGCGACCGGTAACCGGCCGAGACCAGACGTTCGAGGCCCGATTCGGCAAGCCCGTAGCTGGCCATGAACTCCCGGGCCTCGTCCGGCTCCATTTCGGCCAGCTCGGCTTCGATCTTGCCGCACACCGCCGCCACCGCCTCCGGCGGAGCGCCAATCGCCGCCGCGTACTCCTTCTCGAGTTCATGCAGGCGCGCGGCGTCTTCCTCGCCGAGATTGAAGACATACAGAATCGGCTTCTGCGAGAGGAACTGAAAGCCGCGGAGGCGCTTTTCGTCTTCGGGCGCCAGATGGAGCTCGCGCAGGGGATGGCCGTCTTCCAGTGTCCGCCGGGCCTGTTCCAGCACCTCGAACTCGCGGTCCAGGTTCGGATCCTTGATCTTCTTGCGGTCCTTGTCCAGGCGCTCGAGGCGCTTCTCGACCACCACCAGGTCGCTGAGCACGAGCTCGGCCTCCACGTCGGCGATGTCGCGCGCCGCGTCCACCGAGCCTTTTTCGTGCGGCACCGTGTCATCCTGGAAGACCCGCACGACGTGAGCCAGGGCGTCCGTGACACGAAGGCTGGCCAGGTAGCTGGGATTGCGCAGAGCCTCCTTGGAAATGGAGGGGAAGTCGACGTACTCCATCGTGGCGTGCGTTACCTTCGGCGGCTGGAACAGACCGGCGAGGGCGTCGAGCCGCGGATCGGGGACGCGCGCCACACCCGTACGCGCCTCCATGGCGCCGACGCGCGCGGCCAGGTGCGCGCCGGTGAGGATCGTGAACAGACTCGTCTTGCCTACCATGGGCAGGCCGATAATGGCGGTTCTCATCTCAGTGGAGCGCGGCCGCCCCGGACGGCCGGCACATGCGCGCCGGCGCGCCCGGAACAGACGGGCCGTTTACAACGGTACATCAATCAGGGTGAGGATCTCCTCCAGAATCCGATCGGCCGCGTCCGGCCCCCGCTGATGAAGCGCCACCCGCGTGTTGATGACCACACGATGGGCGAACACCGGCACGACCAGCCGCTTCACATCTTCCGGGATTACGTAATCCCGCCTCTCCACCATGGCCAACGCCTGGGCGGCGCGGTAGAGCGCCTGGGCGCCCCGCGGGCTGACGCCCAGCGCCAGCGAGTCGTGGGTCCGGGTCTTCTCGACAATCGCCATCAGGTAGTCCGTGACCGACTCGTCTACCCGGACGGCGTGGACCAGGTGCTGGAACTGCGTCACCTCCTCCGGGAGCAGCACCGGGGCCGCCGCGGAGTTGAGTTGCTGGCTGCTGCGCAGGATCTCCCGCTCACTCGACGGATCCGGGTAGCCGATCCGCAGCCGGAGCAGGAACCGGTCGAGCTGGGCTTCCGGCAGCGGGTAGGTTCCGTGGTGCTCCACGGGGTTCTGGGTGGCGATGACCATAAACGGGTTGGCCATTGGGTGGGAGTGG
>CAYRPT010000226.1:0-5914 GCA_964425895.1 uncultured Solibacteraceae bacterium
GTGCCCGCACTGCGGGATGGACCTGCGGCGCTGGGAAAACCCTCAACTGGGAACCTGGGACAGCGACTATCAACTGGTCTGTTTCAACGACGATTGCCCTTATTTCGTACGGGGTTGGCGGTGGATGGGCGAACGCTTCCAGGTGCACGCGTCCTACCGATTCCGCCTGGATCCCTCGACCGGCGAGACCGGGCCGCTGCCGGTGTGGTCGCGCGAGGCGCTGCGGTCCCACATTCTCGAGGACCACGCCAAGGAGTCCGCCCATGCCGGATGAAGCCTTCACCGGGGAGCGGATCGTGAACGAAGCGCCGCGGCTGGGCCAGGAAGACCGGTTCGAGTTCCGGTGTGGACGGGAACTCGACTGCTTCGGCTGCTGTTGCCAGGACGTTTCGATCGTTCTGACCCCCTATGACGTTGTGCGGATGAAGAACGCGCTCGGCGTCTCGAGCGGTGAGTTCCTGGAAAAGTACACCATCTCTCCGTTCACCAAGGAGCAGAAGATCCCCGTCGTGCTGCTCAAGATGAATCCGGAGACAAAGCGCTGCCTCTTTGTTGATGAGAGCGGCTGCTCGATCTACACGAGCCGGCCCTGGGCGTGCCGGATGTATCCCCTTGGCGTGGCGGATCCGAAGAACCCAAACCCGCGCGACCGCCGTTTCCATTTCCTGATCACCGAGGAGCTGTGTCACGGTCACCGCTCCGGCCGGACATGGACGGTCCGCGAGTGGATCGACGATCAGGGGATCGAGGAGTACGACATGATGGGGCAGAGCTTCAAGGAGTTGATGCTCCACGATTTCTGGGAGCGGGATGAGCCCCTCACGCCTCCTCAGATGGACATGTATTACATGGCCTGCTACGACCTGGACCGGTTTCGCCGCTTCGTTTTCGAGACGAAGTTTCTCGACATGTTCGACGTGGATGAGGCCCGGGTGGAGGCCATGCGCGCGAACGATGTTGAGCTACTCGAGTTCGCCCTGCAATGGCTTCGTTTCGCCTTGTTCAAGGAGAAACGGCTGCGGATCAAACCTCAGGTGATCGAAGCCTGGAGCCGTAGGAACGAAGGCGGACCCGAGACGATGCGGGAAAGGTTGGCGAATCCGAATGGTTGAAAACGTCGAGGGAATTCTCGTGATCGGCGGCGGCATGGCCGGCATGACGGCCGCGCTGGAAGCCGCCGAGGCGGGTGTCAGCGTGGTGTTGGTCGAGAAGGAACCGTATCTCGGCGGCCGCGTTGCCCGGACCTATCAGTACTTCCCGAAGCTCTGTCCGCCCGCCTGTGGGTTGGAGATCAACTTCCGCCGGATCAAGAACAACCCCCGCGTCACGGTGCTGACGCGCGCCGAGGTGGAGCGGCTGGAGGGCCGTCCCGGCGATTACGAGGTGACGGTCCGGGTGGCTCCCCGTTACGTCACGGAAGCCTGCACGCTGTGCGATGACTGCGCCCGGGCGTGCACGAGCGAGCGGTCTGACGAGTTCAACTACGGACTCTCGCGCACCAAGGCGGCCTATCTGCCGCACGCGATGGCCTTTCCCCACCTGTACGTGATCGACCGCGAAGCGTGCGCCCCAGGTTGCGCGGCTTGCCGGGACGCTTGCTGGTACGGGGCCGTGGACCTCGATGCACCGCCCGCGACCCGCGTCTTCCGTGTCGCCGCCGTCATCGCGGCGACCGGCTGGCGGCCGTACGAAGCGGCCAAGATCGAAAACCTCGGCTATGGCAGATACCGGAACGTCATCACCAACGTGGTGATGGAGCGGCTGGCGGCGCCGAATGGACCGACCGGTGGCCGCATTCTCCGTCCTTCGGATGGCGCGGAGCCCAAGTCGGTCGCCTTCGTGCAGTGCGCCGGCTCCCGCGACGAAAATCACCTTCCCTATTGCTCGGGGGTCTGTTGCGCGGCGTCGCTGAAGCAATCCACCTACGTGCGGGCGCTCTATCCCAACGCGAAGATCGTGATCTTTTATATCGACATCCGTACGCCGGGCCGCCTGGAGGACTTCTACCGCAAAACGGCCGCCGACGACATTCACCTGATCAAGGGAAAAGCGGCCAAGGTCGAGGAGGACCCGGCCACGGGAGAACTCCTGGTGACCGCCGAAGACGTGCTCAGCAGCCGCAAAGTGACCGAGCGCGTCGATCTGCTGGTGCTCGCGACCGGCATCGTGCCGAACACCGAGAGCCTCCCGCCAGAGTTTGCGCGGGACGAATTCGGCTTCGTCACGCATCCTCCCGGCCGGACCGGCGTCTATGGCGCCGGCTGTGTCCACCGTCCCGAGGAAGTGTCGGCCACCGTGCAGGACGGCACCGGGGCGGCACTGAGGGCGTTCCAGTGCGCCAGGAGGGCAAACCGTGGCTGACAAGATCGGTGTGTACGTCTGTTCGGGTTGCGGTATCGGCGACGTGGTTCCGGCGGAGAAGCTGAAGGGCGCGGCGGGCGCCGTGGCGAACTTCCAAGTCCATGGGCACCTCTGCGGTCCGGAGGGCCTGGGCCTGATTCACCGGGACCTCGAGGGCGATTCGCCGAAAGTGAACGGCGTCGTCATCGCCGCCTGTTCGCAGCGGATGAAGATGGATGCTTTTCAGTTCGCCCCGAAGGTCTACGTGGAGCGCGTGAACATCCGCGAGCACGTCGCCTGGTGTCAGGAGGCCGGTTCGGACGACGCGCGGGCGATGGCCGCCGATTATGTGCGGATGGGCGTCGCCCGGGCGAAGAAAGCGGTACCACCGGAGCCGCTGGGCGAGGAGATTTCAAAGAAGATCCTTGTGGTCGGCGGGGGTATTACGGGGATCTCGGCGGCCCTCGAAGCGGCGTACGCCGGCTATGAAGTTCTGCTGGTCGAGAAGGAGAAGCAACTCGGCGGCTTCCTGGGCGGGGTGAAGAGCCGCTTCCCGGCGGCGCCTCCCTATACGAACCCCGGCAACGGCGATCTCAAGAAGAAGATCGACGAGGTCCTCTATCACCCGAAGGTCAAGGTGCTGGCGGGCTCGAAGATCACGAAAACCGTCGGGCAGCCGGGTCAGTTCGATCTAACGGTGGCCACGCCCGACGGGGACGTTGAAGCCCGAGTCGGCGCCGTGGTCATGGCCACTGGGTGGAAGCCATACGACGCGACCAGGCTCGGCCATCTTGGTTACGGCCTCAGTGCGAACGTCATTACCAACGTGGAGTTCGAGAGGCTCGCGGCGGCCGGCCCCGTCCGCCGCCCGTCGGACGGCAAACCCCTCGAAGATGTCCTCTTCGTGCAATGCGCCGGCTCGCGCGACGAGAACCACCTCCCGTACTGCTCCTCGGTCTGCTGCCTGGCGACGCTCAAGCACGCGGGCTATCTGCGGGAGCAGAATCCTGACGTCAGGGCCTATATAGTCTACAAAGACATGCGGACGCCGGGTCAATACGAGAAGTATTACCGGGCCGCACAGGACGAGCCGCTGAACTTCCTCACCAAGGGCGACGTCACCGAAGTGGTCCCGCGTCCCGATGGCAAGCTCACCGTGCGCGTGAAGGACACGCTGCTCGGCGCCAACATCGCGATAAACGTCGACCTGGTGGTCCTCGCCACCGGCATGGTGCCGAATTCCGCCGACGGCCCGGCGATCCGCGAGCTCGAGGATTCGAAATTGAAGGTGCTGCAGGGAGAGAGCGAGCAGCAGCGTGCCGAGGCGGCAAAGAGAGTCGCGGCGCTCCAGCAGCACGAGGGAACCCAGATCCTCAATTTGGCCTACCGGCAGGGGCCGGACCTGCCGGCGCTGCGGCACGGATTCCCGGACTCGCACTTCGTGTGTTTCCCCTACGAAACCCGGCGGACGGCGATCTACGCGGCGGGCCCGCTGCGTCAGCCGATGGATTCCACCCGGGCGGAGGAGGATGCGGCCGGCGCCGTAATGAAAGCAATCCAGGCGGTGGAACTGGCCGCTGTGGGAGAAGCCGTTCATCCGCGGGCGCGGGACGTGGCCGTGCCCGAGTTCTCACTCCAGCGCTGCACCCAATGCAAGCGGTGCACGGAGGAGTGCCCCTTCGGGGCGATCAACGAGGACGCCAAGGGAACGCCGCAGTACTTCCCACTGCGCTGCCGCCGTTGCGGCATCTGTATGGGAGCCTGCCCGGAGCGCATCATCAACTTCCCCAATTACTCCGTCGACATGATCGCATCGATGATCAAGGCCATCGACGTGCCGGATGACACCGAGGACGACCAGTTCCGTATCCTGATGTTCCTTTGCGAAAACGACGCCTATCCGGCGCTGGACATCGCGGGTCTGAACCGGGTGCGGTACAGCCCGTTCGTGCGGGTGATCCCCGTTCGCTGCCTCGGCTCGGTGAACATGGTGTGGATTCGTGAGGCGATGAACGGCGGGATTGACGGAGTATTGATGGTGGGCTGTAAGTACGGCGACGACTACCAATGCCACTACGCCGTCGGAAGCGAACTGGCCGACCGGCGCCTGGCGAACATGCGCGAGGCCGTTGAGCGTATGCAGATCGAGCCCGAGCGGCTCAAGCTGACGCAACTGGCGATCCACGAATACGGCAAACTGCCCGGGATGATCGACGAGTTTGCGGCCGAGATCGCCCGCATGGGCATGAACCCGATGCGGGAGTTTGCCTAGGGGATTCTATGGCGGACCTTGTTATACAACCGGACGTCCGATTCATCCAGGAGGTGACGCGCGCGGGGGGCGGCGACCTGAAGAAGTGTTTCCAGTGCGCCACGTGTTCGACGGTGTGCACTCTCTCACCGGCGGAGCATCCCTTTCCCCGCAAGCAGATGATCGAGGCGCAGTGGGGGCTGAAGGAGCGTGTTCTGGGTGATCCCGCCATCTGGCTCTGCCACAATTGCGGGGACTGCACCGAAAAGTGTCCTCGCGGCGCACGGCCCGGCGACGTGTTCGGAGCGCTCCGGCAGAAGGCGATCGAGTATTTCGCCTGGCCGCGCTTCATGGGCCGGCTGGTCAACAGCCCCCGGGCGCTTGCTGTGCTGGCGCTGCTACCGGCGCTGCTGTTCGCCCTTCAGTGGGCGATGGGGCCTGAGGGCGAGTCGGTGAATCCGGGAGAGATCGAGTTCGCGAACGAATACCCGCTGCCCCTCGTGGAGATCTTCTTCTTCACGGTATCCGGCCTGGTGATCTTCTCCTTCCTCGTCGGGGTGAACCGCTTCGTCAAGGCGATGCGCGCCCACGGGGCGAAGGAACCGATCCTTGCGAACCTCGTGCCGGTGATTACCGAGACGATCTCCCACAAGAACTTTCGCGACTGCGGCCCCAACCGGCCCCGCTACCTCGGCCACCTGTTGACGATGTGGGGGTTCCTGGGGCTCGGGGTTGTCGGCACGGTGATCGGCATCGGGGTGATGGCCGGCCTTCTCGAGACCCCGCTGGCGACGTTCAGCCCGCTGAAGATTTTCGCCAATGTCTGCGCCCTGACGATCCTGGCCGGCGCCGTCGCGCTGCTGAACGAACGGCTGGGAAACCCGGAGAAGAGGGCCCGGTCGACGTATTTTGATTGGTTTTTCCTGGTGATTCTGGCGGCGATTGTCGTCACGGGATTCCTTAGCCAGTTCCTTCGGCTGGGACAGACTCCCGTGATGTATCCGGTCTACTATACCCACTTGGTGCTGATCTTCATGCTGTTCGTCTACGCCCCGTACTCGAAGCTGGCGCACCTGGTGTACCGGACCGTGGCGATGGCCGCCATGCGGAAGGCGAAGTAGGTTTCGACGCCGGGCGCCCGGCGGAAGGACCGAAACGATCGGCGTTGTACCATAAGAGAATTAAAGGTCTTAAGATAGATGGTATAGGAGATAACCACATGGCCGTTGATGAAAAAGTGAACACCCCGTTGCTCGACGAGCTCGAGAAGGGGCCGTGGCCTAGCTTCGTGAAGGAAATCAAGAAGGCGCAGGCGACGAGTTC
>CAYRPT010000226.1:5924-6546 GCA_964425895.1 uncultured Solibacteraceae bacterium
CGGGCAGCTCGAGCTGTCCTACGAGGAGCGGGTCGGGCATTGGAAGCATGGCGGCATCGTGGGCGTGCTCGGCTACGGCGGCGGGGTCATCGGCCGTTACAGCGACGTTCCGGACAAGTTTCCGGAAGTGGCGCACTTCCATACGATGCGGATTAACCAGCCCGCCGGCTGGTTCTATGACTCGAACGCGATCCGGACGCTCTGCGACATCTGGGAGCGGCATGGCTCGGGGCTGACGAACATGCACGGCTCCACGGGCGACATCGTGTTCCTGGGCACCAAGACGGACGAACTGGAGCCCTGTTTCGCCGAGCTGACCGCGGCCGGATTCGACCTGGGCGGTTCGGGAAGCTGCATGCGGACGCCGTCGGCGTGCGTTGGCAAGGCCCGCTGCGAGTGGGCGTGCTACGACACGATGAAGACGTGCTACGACATGACGATGGCGTACCAGGACGAGCTGCATCGCCCGCCGTTCCCCTATAAGTTCAAGATGAAGTTCGCCGGCTGCGCGAACGACTGCGTGGCCTCGATCGCGCGCGCGGACCTTTCGGTGATCGGGACCTGGAAGGACGATATCCGCCAGGACGACGCCAGGGTGTAGGAGTATGCAGACGCCGGGCTC
>CAYRPT010000227.1:0-6529 GCA_964425895.1 uncultured Solibacteraceae bacterium
GTCGCCAGCGGACGAGTGTTCGGCGAACGCAAAGCACAAGCATCGGTGTTGGCGGGAAAGGTCTTTGACGTGTGGTCGGCGGTAAGCCTCCAGCCGACTCCCTCGCGGGATTGTCTCCGATTTGGTCCAGGTGGCATGTGGAGCGATGCGTGCCAGGGCGGAGGCGCACTTGTTGATTTTCCTCTGTTCGGCTCCGCCCAGTGGTCTTTGTGGTTTGGCCAGATCTCGTGTGGGCCAAGCCAGTTGAGCTTGGCCGGGACGTCATTTGCGGGTGCCGGTGGGCCATCCGGAGCGTCAGTTGTGGGTGCGGCGGGTGGGGGTACGCCGCAGGGGTTCAACCTGGGTGTGGAAGGAATCCTTAACCCGGCCTGCACATTGCCCGTTGCTGAGCATAGCGGCGGACCGACGCCCCGGTTCTCGGAGACGACGGAACCCTGAGGGATCGCCCAAGAATAGCGAGCACGGCCGTAGACATGTATGTTTCGGAGTCGTCGTAGGGGCGAGACCAAGAGATAGAATTGGGCAGAGTGTTGGGGCCCTCTTTCCGGCGGGCCGTGGCGTGTTCGGAATCACGGAAGTGGTTTAGAATCAAAGAAGCGGCGATCGACGGGCGCGTAGCTCAGGTGGATAGAGCATCTGCCTTCTAAGCAGAGGGTCGCAGGTTCGAGTCCTGCCGCGCCTACCACGCCTCGTGTTTGAAATCAACGGTTTGACTTTCCCGCTCATCCCTCCGTCCCGGCCTCAAACCTCGAGGGTATTCCGGAGCGCTGTTGACCGCGAAGGGGTCAGCCAAGAGTAGGATAGATCACCTGGGCATAGCTGCCGGCTAGCACGACCAAGTCCTTGAACACCCTTGCAGTAAACAACGTTCGACTGCCCGATCTCCGCTTCACTTCTGGAGCGGCCTTCTTCAGGTTCAAGAATATGGTTACCATCTGCTGAACCGTGGGCTGCTGTCGCCGAGCCGTGACGAAGATGCTGCAAAGCTCGCGGAAGACGCCTTCTGGCGTTCCGTCGTGTACACTGGCATCGGTTCCGGCCAGATCGCTCAACGACTTTTCAAGCCTCCTCGGCCTCGCCTCCATTACTATCCATTGGTGGTCAATCCGTGGGCTGGACTTCTGCCATGCAACCGCAAGTCCGAGTTCAAAAGGCATGTTGAATCGCGGTGTCGCCGGAGGTTTCCGGTCCAGGGTCACTCTCGAAAGATCGTGAATGGAATACCGGCAGGCCCGCAGGAGCGCAAAGATCCGATCCAGTCGTCTCTCGCCTCCCGGGATCTCGATGGTGGCTCTGGGGACGAGGCCGAAGGCGCACACGCCCGAGATGAGGGACAAATACAGACTTGTGTACCGCTGATCGTATGGGATGTTGAGGAAGACCGCTTGAGGATCAACTCGCGGCACATCACGCCCGCGCCGGGGGGACGATCTCATTTATTGCCGTTGCTCTTCGTCTTCAGGGTCGCTCTCGCGGCTTCCATCAGAACCTGACTGGACCCCTGCTTCTTGGAAGCCGTCCTCTTGCGGGGCGAAGTGGCACGTCCTTGTAGGACTCTCTTCTTCTCGGGCGCCATTCTCGACGTCTTCCTGGCTGCCGTACGCTTTGTCGGCAACTGAGCGTTTGAAACCGCCAACATCCACAGTTCTGCTGCATGCTTCCGGGAGACACCAAGCCGTTCGGCCATCTCCTGCGCCGAGAGAGCACGGTCATAGATTTCGATAGGCACCGTCGGTCCTCATCCCGAGTATATCTCCAACGGGTTCGTAGTCGGGTGATGCCCACGAAGACGGAGCGAGAAGATCATCAGACTCGCCTGCCCTGTCGGCGAACCGACAAGACGAACGTCATCCTGCGAGAATCCCTGTCGACAATGGTGGTGGTGCGGCGGCGGGCGCTAGGGAGGGTGTTTCAGCCGGTGGGGGGGCGTGCAACAGCTACAGGAGGAAACCCGGTGTCAAAGTTCGCAACTTTTTGTACGACTATGTCCGACGAGCTCTTTCTGCTCACTGCCCTGAACCAGATGGGCTACGAGGTCCGTCCGGTCAGCGTCCTCCAGGGACCGAAATTTCCTAACGAACTTCTCCACTGGTTTCAATCTTACCGCCGCGAAGGGGACGAGGAGGCTACGCCCGAGCCGAGCTGCACTCCGGTTCGCGCGGCGCCCGCTCCTGGGCCGTGAAACGGTCCCGCGACTCCGCACGCCCACAACGGTTCGACCTCCATGCGATTATCGTGAAGTACGGAGTTCCAATGAAACGAATCGCCCTTTTCGTTTTCTGTGGACTGTTCCTGCCGGCCGCATTCCCGGCTCTTGCCGACGACGCCAAAGTCAAGGCGGCTCAAGGAGCGGCCGATTCCTGGCTGGCCCTCGTTGACGCCGCCAAGTATGGCGAAAGCTGGGACGAGGCGGCGTCGTTTTTCAAAGACCGAGTTCCCCGCGCACAGTGGGAGAAGATGTGCCAGTCCGTGCGCAACCCTCTTGGCGAGCTCAAATCCAGAGCCCGAGACAGCGCTCAGTACACCACACAGTTGCCCGGCGTGCCGGACGGGGAATACGTCGTGATCCAATACCGGGCCACTTACGAGAACAAGAAGTCCGCCGTCGAGACCGTTACTCCGATGATGGACAAGGATGGCAAGTGGCGGGTATCGGGGTACTTCATTCGATAGCATCGGGGAGCTCGCGAATCCGGTTCGGATTCCGTGTGGCTCGATTCGCAATCACAAACCGGACCCGCGCCGCGGTTACCCCCTTTCCTTCGCCTCCGCGTTCACGCGGTCGAGCAGGGCTTTAATATAGCCGATGGAGTAGGCCCAGGCGGTGCGGCGGCCACCGACCATCTGGGGGACGTGGTCGGCGATCACCACGCCATCGAAGTTGACCTCGCGGAGCGCCTTCATTACCGGGTACATGTCGTAGTAGCCGTTGTCGACGAAGGTCTCGACGAAGTGAGGCATGGGCTGCGTCACGTTGCGGAAGTGGATCTTGAAAAGTTTGCCCAGGCCGCCGAAGTGGCGGATGGCTTCTTCCGGCGAGCAGCCGATCGCCTTGCCGCCTTCCAGCCAGCAGCCGACGCAAAGGCAGACCCCGATGTTCGGGCTGCCGGCGATTTCGAGCGCCCGCTTGTAGCCGTCGAAGTAGCCGAAGATGCACCGCGGGACACCTCCCAGCGGATGCACCGGCGGGTCGTCCGGGTGGATGCCGATGCGCATTCCGAGCTCCTCGGCCACCGGGACCACCTGCCGGATGAAGTACGTGTAGTTGGCCCAGATCTCGTCCTCGGTGTATTTGCGCCCGTGCGTCAGCGGTCCGCGGAACTCCTTCCCATTCCAATGGCCGGCTTCCGCCCTGGCGAGGTTGAAGGCGCGCGCCGGAGCGTTGCCCCGCGTCGTCTCGGGCGCGGTGGACCAGATGCCGTTTCCCATGTGGGCGTAGGTGGTGTAGAAGATACCGGCTTTGGCCAGGTTGCGAAGATACTGCTTGTACTGCTCGATCTTGGCGTCCCGTCCCGGGAGGTTGAGCGTGACCTCCTCCATGTTGTGGACGTCTCGGTTGCCGATGTTCCAGACCTTCAGTCCGGCGGCCTCGACCCACTTCTTGAGCTTGGCGAAGTTCTCGGCCGTGGCCAGGTCACCGGCCGTGCCGATGTTGACGTATTCGACGCCGAGCTGCCTGGTGAACTTCAGATCCTCGTCGTCGAAGTTGTTTCCGATTTGCAGGGAGATTTTGATGCCCGGCTCGGGCTTCCAGAGCTTGGCGGGCGCCGGAGCGGCGGAAGCGGCCAAAGAGGCCGCGAGGGCTGTCTTCCCGAATTGGCGGCGGCTAGAGTCATCGACCATCATGGCGACTCTACTTATATCCCGGCCCACGACCTGGTGCAACCGGGGCCGGCCGCCCTTGCCCGGAGCGGATTTCAGGTGGCTTCCCGCATCGTCCTGTCAGCCATGCCCGGCCATCGCCCGCGCCAATTCACACAGTCTACATTCGAATGGAACGAGAGCCATGTTATTTCCTAGGGTTGAGGAATGCCTGGATACTCTGACGGACGGTGATCTGGTGAGACTGATCGTTGCCTTGTTGTCGCTTTGCGGCTCGCTCTACGCTACTTCCGGCCCCGGCGGGCGCGTGATGCTGGATGCCCATAACGCCTACCCCCACCAAGGACGTTGGAAGGACCGCATCGACCGCGCGCTGGCCGCGGGACTGCCGGTGGCGATCGAACAGGACCTGATTTGGAGGGCCGACGCGGCGGCCGGCCGTCCCGCATCCGTCGTGGCTCATGAAAAACCACTTACGGGAGACGAACCCACTCTGCGGGAGCACTTCTTCGAGCGGGTGCGCCCACTCGTCGAACGAGCGTTCCAGGAGAATCGCCGCGACACGTGGCCCGTCATCGTTCTTCAACTTGACTTCAAAACCAACGAGCCGGAACATCATACGGCGGTGTGGAATCTGCTTGGCGAATATGAGTCGTGGATTACCACGGCGGAGCGAACGAGGGAGTCCGCCACACCGCAGCCGCTCGAATGGAAACCACTCCTGGTGCTCACCAGCGGCACGAACGGCCAGCAGGAGGCTTTTCACGACCGGGTGCCGGCCGGCGGGCGCTTGCGGTTGTTCGGCGGTGCGATCGTGGCTCCGGGTTCAGACTCGCGGACGGTTCCGGAGCGGATGGTGGCTGCTCCGGCGAGCAACTTCCGGCGCTGGTGGAACAACGCCTGGAGCGTCGTCGAAGATGGCGGCCAGCGCCGGGCAGGGGCGTGGACGGACGCGGACCGGCGCCGCCTGGAGAGCCTCGTCCGGCACGCCCATACACTGGGCTACTGGATCCGCTTCTATACGCTAAACGGCTTTCCGAACGGGGAAGAGGGGGACCGCCAGGGAACAAGCGCCGGCTATAACTTCGGGGCGGCCGAAGCGGTACGAGCCCGCTGGCGAGATTGCGCCGCCGCCGGGGTGGATTTCATCGCGACCGATCAATACGAAGAGCTGGCCGCAGAACTGCGGCCCGCGTCCATGGAGGCGAGACTGGAGCGTTGGAAACTCATCCAGGTGATTCGTCTGGCGGACTCGGTCCATCACGTTCAGGGGATCGATATCGAGGACGGCACGCTCTGGGTATCCTCGGTGGACGCGGCGGCGCGAAAAGGCTTTCTAAGCTGCTTCGAGCTGCCGTCGGGGAGGTTGCGGAAGCAGGTGGAGGTCCAGGAGGGCAGCCGCATCCATCCCGGCGGAATCGCGCTCCAGGGGGATGCGATTTGGGTGCCGGTGGCCGAGTATGACCGCGACGGCCCCACGTCCATCCAGCGGCGTGACAAGGAGACATTGGCGTTGGCCGGCAGTTTCCCGGTGATGGACCATATCGGGTGCATTGCCGCCGGCGAGGGATTTCTCATCGGCGGCAACTGGGACAGCCGAGTCCTCTATCGCTGGACCGTGAGCGGAGAGCTGGTGGGCCGGTGCTCGAACCCGGGCGCCGCCTATCAGGACTTGAAGCTCCTGAACGGAGAGCTGATCGGCTCGGGCAACCTCTCGCGCCGGCGAGGCGCCGTCGAGTGGCGGAGCCCGGACGACTGCCGCTTGTTGCGGCGGCTGGAGACGGGTGTTACGAGCCGAGGCGTACCGTACACCAACGAGGGCATGACCTTCCACAACGGCCGGCTCTACTTGCTGCCGGAAGACAACCCGAGCCGGCTTTTCGTGTTCTCGCCGCAGTGAGCGGCACGCCGCCGGGGGCGTCGGCTCCGGCCGGGGACCGCGGGGTCACTCCGCCAGTTTCCTGACCACGGAGAAATCCTCGAGCGTGGTCACGTCGCCCGTGACGTTGTGGGTGGTGACGATTTCGCGCAGGAGGCGGCGCATGATCTTGCCACTGCGGGTTTTCGGCAAGGCCTCGGCAAAGTGAATCTCTTTCGGGCGGGCGAACTTGCCGATCTCGTGGGCGATCCAATCGCCGAGGTCCTTGGCGAGCTGGTCGTGGTTGCGGTTGCCGGTCTTCAAGGTCACGAAGGCGCACACGGCCTGTCCGGTGAGGTCGTCGGGCCTGCCGACCACCGCGGCCTCGGCGACCACCGGGTGCTTGACGAGCGCGGATTCGATCTCCATGGTGCTGAGCCGGTGTCCGGCTACGTTCATGACGTCGTCGACGCGGCCGAGGATCCAGAAGTATCCGTCCTCGTCCCGCCGCGCCGCGTCACCGGTGAAGTACATGCCCGGCACGCGTTCCCAGTAGGTTTGCTCGTACCGCTTGGGGTCGCCCCAGATGGTGCGCATCATAGCGGGCCAGGGCCGCCGCACGATCAAGTATCCTTCCTGGTTCGGCTCGACCGGTTTGCCGCCGGAATCCACGACGTCCGCGAGAATGCCGGGCATCGGCAGCGTGCCCGAGCCCGGCTTCAACGGGACCGCGCCGGGCATGGGGGCGATCATGATGGATCCGGTTTCGGTCTGCCACCAGGTGTCGACGATGGGGCAGCGGCCCTTGCCGATCACGCGGTGATACCATTCCCACGCGGCCGGGTTGAT
>CAYRPT010000228.1:0-6528 GCA_964425895.1 uncultured Solibacteraceae bacterium
CTCTACCACTGGGACTCGGATGCCATCTGGGCCGCGAACGCGGTTCGCAACCGGGATCTTTTCAAACACTACCCGATGCAGGCCCGCGTCGGCGTCTCCCGGGCGTTGATCAACGGCAACATCCCCTGGGAGCACGTCACGCCAGACGACCTGCGCGCGGGCCTCGGCCCGCGGTACAAGGTCATCTATCTGCCGGCGCAGCTTGCGCTCAGTGAGGAACTGCTCGGCCTCCTGAAAGGCTATGTCGAGCAGGGTGGGCGGCTGGTGATGGACGCCCCCGGCGGCTGGTACGACGAGACCGGCCGTGTTCTCAACGTGGCCGCCGGTTCGCTGTTCGAACAGATCTTCGGTGTGGAGATCGCGGACTTCCAGTTCTCGAACAACGAGCTCCGCCGGCTTGGCGGCCATCGTCTCGACGGTTTCCTCCTCGAGTTGCGGCCCACGCGGGCGCGCGTGCGGGCGCAGTTCGACTCCGGCGAGCCCGCGGTCACCGAGCACGCTTTGGGCGCTGGAGCCGCCGTCGTTTTGGCCTTCGACGCCTCCCACGCCAGCTTCCTGCCGGGCAACACGCCGATGGAGGATCAGATACGCCGCTGGAGCATGGGCTCGCTCACATCCCCTTACGCCTGCGACGGCGCGATTGTCTACCGCCTGGCGGCGCCGCAGGCCGACCACTACTTCTTCCTCAATGACGGCGAGGCGCGGGAAGTGATGCTTGATACGCGGGATTACGCCTACCGCTCGGTGAGCGATGTGGTTTCCGGCGAGACGCTTCGCCTGGGCGAACGCATGACGCTGGAGGCCTACAGCGGCCGCTGGCTAAGGTTCGAAAAGAGATAGCCGGCGGATCGAGGCCGGCGGCGACGTCGCTTCGGGGCATCTATCGCCGGCTCAGCTCCGATGTTTGAAGGCGGCGGTCGAGATCGGCCTGGATCTGAGTCAGCATGTGCGGATTCCGGAGCAGGTTCCGGGGTCCGACGGCCGCATGGTGCTGGTAGAACAGCTCGACGGCCAGCAGGGCGGCGGCGTACGCGACGGCCGCATGCTCGGGGCTCATGCGCGCCCAGGTCTGGCTGAGTTTGTCGAGCCGCGGAAGCTGTCCGGCCGCGGCCATGCGGCGCACGAGCTCCTCCTCGCGCGAGCTCAGCGTTTCACCGGCGAGCTTCTGGGCGAGTCCTTCATGCAGCCAGATGGGAAAGTCGCCGACCCCGGCGAGACACGCATGCGTCAGCTCGTGGGCGAAGATCTGCCGCGTGCGCTCGTCGAGGCGGCCCTGGTCGGCGGCCGCGACCCGAATCCGGCCGTTGTACTGGCCCGCACTCCATTCGGCGGCTGCCGTGGTCTTGTGATACTCTTCCGGGGTCTGGACGATGGCCACGATGCGTTCCTCGGCCCGGCAGCCGAGTTCCTGCGACACGCGGGACCACTCGCGCTCGAGCATCACGACGATCTCGCGGGCCGTGGCGGCGCCCATGTTCCGGCGGTTGTAGCGAAGCTGGAACCGCGATCCCACCAGGCGCTCGCCGCTCTGGTCCTCGCGGGCCTCCCGCTCCGCCATGCGGTACAGACGCTCCACCGAGGCATTCGGGCCGAAGGCGAGCGCCCGCTGCCAGTAGTCCATCGCCAGCCGCATGTCGTCGGCGCGGTAGGCCGCGTAGCCGGCGAGTGAAAGCAACCCGGCGTCGGCGGAATCCGAGCGAGCCGCCGGTTCGAGGATGCGGAGCGCCTCCAACGGACGGTTCGCCTGAACAAGCCGCGCGGCTCTGGCGCCCGGCTCGCCGGGACCGCGTGCGACGGCCGCCGATTCGATGGCGGCGCCGTCGGCGCGCAGCGTCTCCGGTATGTTCACCGACGGAGCCGACCGCCGGCCCTCCTCGAACTCCTCTACGCCGCTGACGCTGCCGGCCGGGAGGTAGCCGTCCCAGGTCCGGCCGCCTGATTGGGCCGTAACCTTGAAGCAGCCTCCGCCGCTGCCCGCCAGCCGGAAGCGGATCTCCACCGGGTCGCCCTTCCGAAGCTCGGTGATGGTGCGCTCCTCCGGCTCGCAGCCCTCGCGAAGCGGTACTCTCTCCACCGAAACCGCGTAGGAAGCCAGGGCCAGTGACAGCGCGGCCGTGATTGCGCTCATAGCCGAATCCTACGGCGAAAACCGCACCCTGTCGCTCGGTTGGAAACCTTAACTTGCGGCCATTCTTGCCCGTACCGTGCGGGCGCACCGCGACCGTCCGCCGCCGCTCAAGAAGACACGCTCCGGGCCGCGCTAGAATGACAAAGCACCGGCCCGGGACGCGGCGCGTACCATCATTCGGAGGAACTATGGGCATACTCGACTTCATCAAGGGCGAGCTCATCGAGATCATCGAGTGGACCGACGACGCGAGGGACATCCTCTCGTGGCGATTCCCCGACGACGACAAGGCGATCAAGCGCGGCGCGCAGCTCATTGTGCGCGAGTCGCAGACCGTCCAGTTCGTCTACCTGGGCGAGTTCGGGGATACGTTTGGTCCGGGCAAGCACACCCTCATCACCGAGAACATCCCGATCCTGACGCGGCTCAAGAGCTGGAAGTACGGCTTCGAATCGCCCTTCAAGGCGGATGTCTACTTCCTCAACACACGCTTGTTCACCGGCAACAAGTGGGGAACCTCGAACCCGATCATGATGCGGGATGAGGACTTCGGCATCGTCCGCGCCCGCGCGTTCGGTACCTTCGACTTCCGCATCGTGACTCCGCGGATGTTTCTTAAGGAGGTGGCCGGCTCGGACCATACCTTCCGGCTCGACGAGTTCGCCGACACCATGCGCTCGCGGATCGTGAGCGTCTTCAGCGAGGCGCTCGCCGAAGCCAACGTGCCGATCCTGGATGTTGTCCGCCAGTACTCCGAGCTGGGCGCGGCGCTGCTGCCGCTCATCAACCCGGTCATGACCGGCAAGTACGGTCTCGAGGTCACCGCGTTCGTGGTGGAAAACGTCTCGGTGCCCCCCGAGGTGGAGGAGGCGATCGA
This sequence comes from uncultured Solibacteraceae bacterium, assembly GCA_964425895.1. GTDB lineage: Bacteria > Acidobacteriota > Terriglobia > Bryobacterales > Bryobacteraceae > CAYRPT01. The sequence goes on from CAYRPT010000228.1 coordinate 3,006, forward strand.
CAAGCGCGCCAGCATGGCGGCCGTGGGCAACCTCAACGACTACGTGAAATTCCAGATGGCCCAGGGAATGGCCAAGGGCGAGGGCGGCGGCGCCGGCGGCATGGCCACCGAGATGGCCGTGGGACTGGCGATTGCCCAGCAAATGATGCAGCAGGGCGGCCTGACCGGGGCAGCCCCGACGGCCAAGTCAACCGCGGGTGCGCCTGCCGGCCCAATGGATATCCTGTCGCCGGGGGAGGTCGCCCAGATTCTTGGCGTTTCTGAAGGCGACGTGATCGCCACCATCGAATCCGGCGAGCTCAAGGCGAAGAAGATCGGCTCCACCTACCGGGTGAAGCGCTCGGCGTTAGACGAGTTTCTCGCGGATTAGCGGGTGGGTCGCGGCCGGTTGGGCGGATCCCCCTCGCGGCCGCGAGAGCCATGGCCATGACCGATATCCAAACCCTCGAAAGCGACACCTGCCCGGCTTGCGGGGCCAAGACCGTCTGGAACCCCGCCCGGAAAGCGCTCGTGTGCCCGTACTGCGGCACCGAGGCGCCCGCGGAACTCGATTCCAATACCGGCAAGATCCAGGAAATTCCTCTCGCCGCCGCCCTGCGGGAGATTCCCGAGGCCGAACGCGGCTGGCAGGCCGACAAGAAGTCGGTCCAGTGCCGGAGCTGCAAAGCCGTCATGGTCTTCGATGCGGAGAAGGTGGGCCAAAACTGCGAGTTCTGCGGGTCGCCGGCGCTCGTCCCCTATGAAGAGATCAAGTCACCGCTGCGGCCGCAGAGCCTGCTTCCTTTCCGGATTTCGGAGACGCAGGTGCGGGAGTCCATCCGGGCCTGGTGCGCCTCCAAGTGGTTCGCTCCGGGTAAGCTCAAGAACCGGGCGCTTGTCGACACCGTCCGCGGCGTCTACGTTCCCTACTGGACCTTCGACGCCCATGCCGACTGCAACTGGCGGGCCGAGGCCGGCCACTACTACTACGTGACCGAGCAATATCGCGAAGGCGGCCAGACGAAGACCCGCCAGGTGCGCCGCGTGCGCTGGGAACCGGCCAGCGGCGCCCTCCAGCATTTCTTCGACGACGAACCCGTGCCCGGCACCCGCGGCGTTCATCCGCGCTTGCTCCGCGGCGTCGAGCCGTTTCCCACGAAGGAACTCGTGCCGTACGACAAAAGCTATCTCGCCGGGTTCGTGGTGGAACACTACCAGGTGGTGCTGATTGACGCGGCGCGCCAGGCCCGCGAGCGGATGGAGGACCGCCTCCGCGAGATGTGCGTCCGGCAAATTCCCGGCGATACGTACCGCAACCTGAGCGTGCAGGCCCGCTATACGGGGGAAACGTTCAAGCACATTCTGGCGCCTGTCTGGCTGCTTACCTACAACTACGGCGCCAAGGCCTTCCAGGTGGTGGCGAACGGCTATACCGGGAAGATCGACGGCGAGTATCCCAAGAGCTGGGCCAAGATCCTGCTGGTTGCGCTCCTGGTCATCCTGGTGGCCGTCATCCTGGCGCTGGCCACCCGGCAATAGCGTGTCTGGTTGCCGCCGATGACCCCCGCCAACCTCGAAACAGTCTTCAGCTACCACGAGCGGACGAAGCACCATTTGGACCGCTATGCGCGCTCACCCGGGTTCATGGACTGGGACAACCAGCCGGATCCATTCCGCCGGTACGAGGGTGCACTGGTGCGGCGGCTCGCGCTGCCTTCCGAGGCGCCGGCACCGACTTACGATTCGCTCTATGCCACCCTGCCACCGCCCGAGGCCGTTACGCCGGACGCCCTGAGCCGCCTCTTCTATTACAGCCTTGCGCTCTCGGCCTGGAAGCAGGTGCGGCGGCCCGACGGAGCTGTGCGCTCGCGCTGGGCGCTGCGGGTGAATCCATCGAGCGGCAACCTGCACCCCACCGAGGGCTATCTGATTTGTGGACCGGCCGAAGGGTTGCACCACCGGCCGGCGGTGTGGCACTACGCGCCGCGCGAGCATGCCCTCGAATTGCGCCGCGAACTCGACGCGCTCGCGGGCGTGCCCGCGGATACGGTGCTTATCGGTCTCACGTCGATCCACTGGCGCGAGGCGTGGAAGTACGGCGAGCGGGCCTGGCGCTACTGCCAGCACGACTGCGGGCACGCCATCGGCGCCGTGACGCTGGCGGCGGCCTGCCTCGGGTGGCGCGCCCGGCTTCTCGATGGCGTCTCCAGCGCGCAGGCGGCGAGGATTCTCGGCGTTGATTCGCAGTCCGGCGTCGAGGCCGAATGCGCCGACTGCCTGATCGCGCTGTCGCCCGCCGGCTCCGGCGGCGAGCTTGACCCGGAGGCCCTCGCCGCCGCGCCGGGCTCCCCGTGGTTCGGCGCGCCCAATCACCTCAGCCCGAACCACCGGCCGTGGTCCGTTATCGAAGAGGTTGCCGCCGCCTCGCGGAGCGGGGGCTTCGCGGAGCCGCCGCAGGAGTGCCCTGCCCGTCCCGTCCCGCTGCCCGACCGCGGCCTCTCCGCCCACCGCATCATCCGCCAGCGGCGCAGCGCGGTGGCGATGGATGGCCGGACCTCGATTGACAGCGGCGCGTTCTACCGCATCCTCAGCCGCGCGATGCCTCAGGAAACGCCCTACGGCGTTCTCCCGTGGCGGCCCGCCGTTTCGCTCGCCCTGTTTGTCCACCGGGTGGAAGGCATCGAGCCAGGTCTCTATGCTCTGGCGCGCCACCCTTCCCACGAAGCGATTCTGCGCCGGAGCTTTCAGAGCGGGTTTCTCTGGGAGAAGCCGGCCGGCTGCCCGGCGGAGCTGCCGTTGTACCTGCTTGTCCCCGCCCGCGTCACCGCCGCCGCCCGCACCGTGAGCTGCCACCAGGAGATCGCCGCCGACGGCGCGTTCGCCCTCGGCATGCTTGCCGAATTCGACACCCGGCTCCGCGAGCGCGGCCCGGCCATGTATCCGAGGCTGTTCTGGGAAACCGGCGTCGTGGGCCAGGTGCTCTACCTCGAGGCCGAGGCCGCCGGGATCCGCGCCACCGGCATCGGGTGCTTTTTCGATGACGTCATGCACGAGATGCTCGGCATCGCGGACCGGTCGTGGCAGAGCCTCTACCACTTCACCGCCGGCGGGCCCCTCGACGACGAACGCCTGGAGACTGCCGAGCCGTACGCCCGGTGAAGCGGCCCGCAGTCCGGCCGCCCCCGACGGGCCTTGATGAAACCGGAAATTGAGGTGTCCGGCCCCGGGCCGAACCCCGTTTCGACCGAACCCAGTGCGACCCGCCCGGCCCGCCGGCCAATCACGGCGCGACCCCGGCGGAACACGGGCGGGGGCCCTCCTCCCACACCGATTTATGGCACGGCCGAGCAAGCGGCAGCGTCCTGGTTCGGAAGGAAGGCTATTGAAATGAGTTGAATAGGGAACCATCGCGGGTTGTGATTCCTGATCCGCGCGGGCTCGCTTCAGGCGCCCGGGGGAGGAAAGCCGGGTTGAGGCCGCAGGCCGGCCCGCGGGCCGGCCAATCCGGAATTTTATTTTGTTCGAAGGAGAACATATTGTCTTT
>CAYRPT010000229.1:0-6516 GCA_964425895.1 uncultured Solibacteraceae bacterium
CTATTCACCGTGACCCGGCCGAGAGTTGGTTCCCGGCGAAGCTCCGCTACGAGTTGCCGGTGGCCGAGCAGCGAATCGGCGCAAACCGGCCGCGAGGCGTCAAGCGGCGTCACCCGCACCCCGGCGACGATGCCCGCCTCAAGCAACAAGGCTCCAAGAAGCGCCGCCGCCGGAAGCGCCTCACGCCACCGGGAGGAGTCCGGCCGCGGAACCCACGGCATCAGGAGCGCCGCCGCCACCAAGGCGGCCGCCGCCGCTCTCACGAGCGCGAGGGAACCCGGAGCCGCCTCCGGAAACGCCAGATGCGCCACCACCGCCAGACAGGCCAACGCCGCGGCAACGCCGATCGCGAATCGCCGGGCGACCCGCCGGCGAAGCAAAGCCTCCACCCCGAAGCCGGCCATCAGACAGACCGCGAAGTTCACGAGAAACAAGCCCCGGACCGGAACCCGCGCTTTGTCCATCCCCGGAAGCACCTCGTAGAGCAGCCGGTGTAGCGGCGTATTCGCACCCAGCACATACACCCAGCCCACAATGCCGGCGGCGGCGGCGAACCGTACGGCCCGATCGGCCCACCGCGCCCGGAGGCCCAGAACGGCCAGCAGAGTGATCGCCAGACCGCTGAACATCAGCACCTGATATTCGGGAGTCTCCAAAGGAGCCAGAAGTCCGAGAAGACCATGCCAGGCGAGCGAGTATTGCTCGTGGACGGTGTAAGGAACCTTCTCGTGCCACGCCAAGGGCTCGTCTACACCCACCCAGCGGCGCGCCAGGCGGCCGTACTCGTACAAAGGCAGTGTCTGGCCGGCGCTGATCAATGCGCCGAGGCTCACCGCCATCCCGGTGAGTCCCAGCGGACGCCATTCCCATGTTCCCTTTCGGAGACGGCGCCAGAAGAAGAACATCAAGCCGGAGCCCACCGCCAGATACGAGGTCAACATCGGGACCTCGTGGTGACCCGAGAGCCATGCCAGACCAAGACAGAAGCCGAGCAGGACCGCGCTTGGGAGCGCCCGCCGGTCCTCCCAAACGCGAAGCAGGAAGAGCACCACCAGCGGAAGCCACGAAACCCCTGACCCGATCTCCAACCAGGGGATGCTGCCAAGAAACCCGGTGCAGGAGAATCCAACGGACGCCAGGACGGACGCGGGCTGGCCCAGACCGCGATCCCGGCACAGCCAGTAGAAGAACAGCGCGGCCAGAAAATGCAATGTGACAAACCACCAGTTCCAGGTCTCGACAGCGACGGAACCGTTCACCAGCGGCAGACGGAGAAAAAAGTTGTCGAGTGGGTAAAGCGCGCCTGCCTGCCCCTGTCCAAGCACCGGCTGGCCGGCCCAAAGATGAGGATCCCACAGCGGGAAGCGCCCCTGATGGAATTCCTGCGCCACGAACTGAAGCCGCGGCAGCTTGAGCTGACACATGTCGTAGTGGTCGAACCACACCGACTGTGGCGCCGGAGGGAGGAGCTTCCAATACACACAAGCTATCAGGAGCGCGAGGACCAGGGGACCCCGCACGCGCCGGAGGAGCGCCATACCGATTCAGTCTATCGAAGCGGCCGCCGCCGCCCGCGGTACGAAGCGTCTCATGCGGTTTTGTCTTTGGCGTAACACAAGCCATGGAGCGGACAGGCGGCGCAGTCCGGTTTGCGCGCCTTGCAGTGGCCCCGGCCGTGATGAATCATCTGGTGCGAGAAGAGAATCCACTTGTCCCGCGGGATGATCTGCATGAGGTCCCGTTCGATCTTCACCGGATCCGTCTGCCGCGACAGGTCCAGACGGTTCGCGATGCGGGCGACGTGCGTGTCCACCACGATGCCGCTCGCAATACCATAGGCGGTACCCAGGACGACGTTGGCCGTCTTCCGGGCCGCGCCGGGCACCCGGAGCATCTCCTCCATGCTTCGGGGCACCTGGCCCCCGAACTCCGCGAGCAGCTTCTGCGCGGCGCCGCGAATCGATTTCGCCTTGTTGTTGAAGAAGCCGGTAGAGCGGATGTCGGCAGCCAACTCCTCCTGCGAAACGGCGGCGAAGTCCGCAACGGCCGGGTATTTCCGGAACAGACCGGGCGTCACCATGTTGACGCGCTCATCGGTACACTGCGCGGAGAGAATCGTCGCCACCAGAAGCTGCCAGGCGTCGCGGTGATGCAACGCACAGGTCGCATCAGGATACATCCCGTCGAGCCGGGAGAGAATCCGCGCCACGCGCTCGCGACGTTCCGCCGCCGAGCGCGGCCGCTTGGTTCGTGTTTCTGCCGATCCCCTGGGAGACATGCGGTCCCTGTCCGGCGTCGGTCCGCCGCTGACGATTTCCCATGATACCCTCTTCCGCCGGGCGTCCCGGTTCGCCGCGCGCCGGATCGCCGCGTCCGCTGCGGACTCCGAATCCAAGTCCGGGGCGTGAGCGCAAGGGGCCGCGCTCTTCTCGCTGCTGCCAGCGGTTTTGCTTCCCGGCATCGATGGACGAGCCGCGGCTCCCCCAGGGTCGAACGGCTCAGCCCTGCGCGGGATTCGGCCCTGCCGTTGTTCGGTACCGCCCTTGACATCGGGCAGCGGAGCAGCGCTTCACCGGCCGGATTCGAGCAGACGGTGCAATGCGGGCCTGTAGGCCGCTTCCGCCTCAGCCGTATCCACACCATCCACGGTGATTGAGTACCGGCCGCGGTCGCTCCTCGCAATCTGGCCCCGCTCCTTCAGATACCAGAGGCTGAGTTGCAGATGGTCGCGGGGGCAGCCGAGTAGATCTTCCAACTCCTGAATACCGAGCCCAGGGTGATCGGGATCATGAAGCATCTGGGCGTACAAAACTCCCAGGATGCCCTTCCGCTTGCGTTTCTCGGCCTCGACACCCAGGGCGGTCGCCGGCTCATCAAAAATCCGCCAACGGGCGCGCAGGTGCGATTCGCGGCGGCCGTCGTATGAGGCGCGCAGTTCAGGATCACGGAGGACCCGGTAGGCCGCCAGGATCCTCTTGAAGACCTCCTCGTTGCCGGTGGCCTTGTTATCAGGGTGAAAGCGTTGGGCCAGCAGCTTAAACACCCGGTGGATGGTGTCGGGGTGCGCGTGCGGACTCACCTGGAGAATCTCGTAATAGTCCTCTGCGTCTTCCGGCTCCGGCGCAGGTTCGGACGCCGCGGATTGCCACTCCCGCTCGTGCGCCGGAGGATGACCGAACTGGAGACCCGCCCGGAACGAGCCATCGGATTTCTCCAGACACCAGGCAACATGGGCCGGACAGGTTTCCGACCGCGCCGAGCGGCCGGCCTGTAGCCGTCCGGTGACGGTGACCGGAATCCCTACCGCGACCGGTATCGCCAGCGCGATCCCGATGCCCACGGGACTATAGTCGAGCAGGTCCGCCGTGATCCATCGTGACTGCCCGCGACCGTCGTCCGCGCGGATCCTCAGGACATGAGGCGCCTCCGACGTGCTACGCTGCTTGCGCCGCCGGCTGCTGGTGGTGCTGCCCAAGTCGAACTCCAATCCAGGCTATCGTTCGGCGGGCAGGGCGAAAAGCTTTACTCGCAGGCCCCGGGCGTGACGGCGCCCGGCCCGGCGGCTATGCCGGTATCTTCGGATTCGGCCGGTTGTACGGACCGGGAATGTACGGGAACTTCTTCTCCGGTTCGTCGATCACCTCTACCCCAAAGCCCGGCCGCGCCGGGAGATCCATGTAGCCTTTCCGGACCACCAGCGGATCTTTGAAGATCTCCTCCTTGAGAGGATTCTCCGTTTGGTTGAGCTCCAACATGTCGCGGTTCGGGATCCCGGCGACGAGCGCCGCGTTGGCCATCGTGGTGAGGCCGCCGTGCCAGTTGTGGGGGCAGCAGGGCTTACCCTTCAGATGGGCGTACCGGGCGATGTGCCACGCTCGCGTCACCCCCGTGGTGTTACAGTCCGGCTGGACAATGTCGTATGCGTCCCGGTCGATCCATTCCTTGAACGACTCCCGAGTGGGGCGCGACTCGCCGCCCGATACCGGAACCGTCGGCAGCGCCGCCACGATCTTCAAGTGGTCGTCCACGCTCGACTCGTAGTTGGTCGGGATGGGTTCCTCGAACCAATGGAATTTCAGAGATTCCAGCACCGGACACAGTTCCAGACACTCCTCGAGCGTCCAGCGCATGTTGGCTTCCTGCATCAGCTCGAAATCGGCGCCCACGGCGGCGCGCATCTTCTCTAGATAGGAGACGTATTTCGCGATCGTCATCCCGGCCGCCTTCCAGTCCGTGCCGATGCGGAATTTGAAGGCGGTGTAGCCGGATTCCTTGTGACGCACCGCTTCCTCGATGAGAGCCTCCGGCCGGTCATACCAGGCGTATTCCACACCTCCCGACGCGTACACCCGTAGATGCGTCTCGGGCGAGCCATCGGTGGCCAGCAGCTCGTACACCGGCTTGTTGACGGCTTTCCCGATGATGTCCCACAGAGCGCAGTCGATACCCGCCCAGGCGATCACTGCCGGCCGCCGGGCGCCCGCCCACACGTCGGTGAGCTGTTCGACGTCGAACGGATTCCGTCCCACCAGCGCCGGTTTGGCGTAGTTCTCGATGTACTCCTTGATCTCGACCGGACCGCCGTACGGGCTGGGTTCTCCGATGCCCACAATGCCCTGGTCGGTGAAGACGCGCACGAGCACACCGTCCGTCTTCCAGGTGACGTACCGGCCCGTCAGCCACTGCCTGCCCTCGGGCAGCTCATAGGACAGCAGCGTGGCGGTCACATCCGTGATCTTCAGGTTCTGGCGCGGGACGGCCGCCAGCGGGTGAACCCGCTGGGCCCCGGGCGCATCGGTTGTAACGATTTTAGGCTGTGAGCAGCCCGCCGCCCCGAGCGCGGCGGCGGGAAGAAACGAGCGGCGGCTGATCTGGGACATGCATGTCTCCTTGGCGAAGCCGCCCGCCATTATACCGGAAGGGCTGTCGCCGGGCTCTCCCGGAATTCTCGGACTTCGGGGCCGGCCGGAGTAGCCCCGGCGAGGACGACCCGGCCCGAAATGTCCGTCAGAAGCGCAGCTTCAGCCCAAGCTGGAAGACCCGCGGGCCGCCGCGCATCTGCTGAATCTCCCCAAAGCTTGAGTCGTCGAGATCGCTGCTGGGAGTGCGGAAGTTCGGATGGTTCAGGATGTTGTATCCCTCGGCGCGAAGCTCGAGCATGAATCGCTCGGCCAGCGTGGTCACCTTCGACAGGCCAACATCGAAGCGAACCTGCTCCGGACCGATTGCGGTGTTCCTCCCCAGGTTGCCAAACCGCTCGCCGGAGTGGGCGAATGCGTCCGCCCGCAGGTAGTTGTCGACCCGCGAGCTCGTTGAGCCGCCGGTCGTCTTCTGGTCGGCGTGCGTGACCCCGGCCGCCAGATCCGGTCGTGGCCGCCTCGAGGAATAGAGATACCCGCTCAGCGCGTCATCGGCAATAGTGAACGGCCGGCCGGACTGCACCGTACCGATACCGTTGATCGACCAGCCTTCCACCAGGCGATGGCCTCGGAACGGAAGGTCCCACACCCAACTAAATACAAAACGGTGCTTGCGGTGGAAGTCCGACAACCCGCGGTTCAAGCCCCAGTGGAGCTGGTCGTGCTCCACCTGGTAGATGCCTTCGTCGGAGAAGTAATCGATCGACCGGGACAGCGTGTAGTTCAGGTTGAACATCAGGCCCTGGCTGTAGCGCTTCTCCAAACTCACCTGCATTGAGTTGTAGATGGAGTTGGAGTTCGAGCTCATCGTGTTCACGCCCTCGTCCTCGTCGAAGCCGAGCAGCCGGCCGCGCAACTCGGCCGGGATGACGCAGTCGCCCGGATCTTCGGTAACGTCACACCACGCGGGTGGCGCGGCCAGGTTGACGAATTCGTCGTCGGCGATATCGAAGTAGTTCCCGATGAAGCCACCGTTCGGAACATCGCCGTCACGAGGCAGGAACCCGCCGATGCCCAGGACGTCGAGGGCCTGGTTCTGGTTGTAGACCTGTGTAAGCTTGGTTCCCTTGGTTCCCACGTAGCCCAGCTCGAGCAGCCAGTTCGGACGGAACTCCCACTGCATCGTCAGGTTCCACTGTTGGACGTACGGGGTGGATAGCCTCGGATCGACCACCTGTGTCTCCAACGCCTCGAATTCTTCACCCGGATCGTTGGACCCTTCCAGTTGCGGTTCGCCGTCGTCGAAACCGACGACGAAGAACGGAACCGGGAGCGTATTGAAGTCCTCCGGCCAGTCGTTCCAGCTTCCCCGGTTATCGAGCTCGGCTTCGCGGAAGAACGGAGGCCCCTGACGCAGGGAGTTGGTGAAGGCGGCCGTCATCCGCTCGTAGAAGATCCCGTAGCCGCCGCGAAACGCCAGACGCCGGTTCTGACTCGGCGTCCAGGCGAAGCCGAACCGGGGCATGATGTTGTTGAAGTCGTTCTCGAGAATGGATTTGCGACTCGACAGTGTGAGCGGCAGACCGGCGGCCCCGGGGTAGCTCTGCGGGTTGAAGTTCTCGGCGAAAACAAAGCCGTCTTGCACCGGAGCCTGGCC
>CAYRPT010000230.1:0-6511 GCA_964425895.1 uncultured Solibacteraceae bacterium
TCAATCCTTTGCAAGATGTAGCTTTGGATTTCCTCTTGGCTGACTTGGTTCACAGACCCCTCCGCTCCCACACGAGAGCCGAGCCAACAACACCATTCTCCCGTATTGTACTGGCAAGCAGGCGCTTCCCCGCAAGTTCGGGGAAGTCGGATTGGAGAGCGCCGCCGATCTCGATCTCGATCAGACCCTCCTCCGGACGAATGGCCGCACCCCGAACGGACTCGAGGCCGCGCGACAAACCGCGCCCCAGAGCCTTGGCGGCGGCCTCCTTGGCGCACCACAGCCGGATGGCCCACTCGAAACGGTCGGCGCCGGCGAGTCCGCCGAGAAGCTCGCGCTCCTGCTCTCCGAACGCCACCGCCTGGATGGCATCCACGTCGCGATCCATGGATTCGACGTCCACGCCCACCAGGTCGGCGCCCGACGGCGAGGCCAGGGCGAGCCAGTAGGATCCGCTGTGGGCAATCGAGACCTGCGCGTCGATTCCCAACCTCGCGATGGTTGCTTCGGAAACGACCGGGCGGCCTTCGGGGCCGGCAAGGATCTCGACATCGGCCGCGCACGCTTCGGCGCCGCGTAACTGCTTCGCCAGTATGCGGACGGCATCCTTGGCCGCTGCGCGGCCCAGTAACCAGTCGATGCGCCGCTTGTCGGTGGCCGCCATGGCGCGCCAATAGTCCCGCTCGCGGCGGCTGAGAATCAGCGCCGCCAACATCTCCAGCCAGATCCCATGGGACATCTCCAGCAGACCGCGGGGAATCTCCGTCAGGCGGCGGCAAACGACGCCCCGCTCCCGGAACTCGGGGCGCAGCACATCGTTCCACGGTTCCGATAGCAACGTCGCCCGGGGCTGGATGCGCAGCCGCCACAGCGCAGTGGGCAGGCGGAAGCGGCGATCTTCCCAACTCTTGAGCCGGTAGTGCAGGTTGCCGCTGGCGTCGCAGATCTCGATGTCGGAATGAATTACCATCTCATCCACATGCCGGACGTAGACGCGGCACTCCAGGCGCGTGCCCGCCGGCTGTGGCGGGCGGTAGCATTCGAGCCTTTCCAGCCGGTAGGGAAAGATATCACCTTCCGGAAGGAGCACCTCCTGCGACCAGAACGCCACCACCTGGCCGGCAGCGTCGAGGACGATGGGGTCCGTCAGGTATTGCGACCCGCCCGCCGCCGTCAGCGCCTCCCGGGGCAACACCTGGAGCGTCGCCACCGTACCATCAGCGGCTGCCAGGTCCATGCTGCTCACGGCGCGGAACCGGGGGCCATGGAACATGCCCTCGGTGTAAAGGCGTTGGGAAGTCCAGGCGGACTTCCGCGGCTCGCGGTATCGTGGATCGGCCGGTTTCGGAGCCTCGGGATAGCGATCCGCCAGGCTCACCACGCACTCGGCCCAGAGAGGCCGCAGCCCCTCGCCCTCGGCCGCATACACGCGGACGTGGACGTCGCCGGCCTGGCCGGTTCGTTCCGCGGTCACCTCGATCGCCGTCTCGCCGCTTTCGAGAGAGATCCAGCGGCTACCCCGGACCTCTTGCATGCACGTGACCACCTTGCCAGGAAGGACGAGCGAGGCGGCCTGGGCCATGATCTCCATGGTCACCGTGAACGGTACCACCGGCAGAGCCATCAGGGAGGCGTCGAACTCCGCGATGTCACGTCCCAGAGTGTGGTCCTCGAGAAATACATCGCGGACCGGGGACAGGCGGTGGCGCGCGCGCACGCGCACGCCGTGCTCATGCTCCAGGATCTCGGTGAGAAACGGGCGGCCAGACTTGGTCCGAGCTGTCCCCGCGCCCGGCCGGCCGCGGGTGGTCAGGTAGGCGCCCATCCCCTGCTGTTGGGTCGGGTGGAACCGCTGCATCGTCTCCCGGTGCCGTTCCATGTCGCGGCTGCGCGCCGGCGCCGCGGCGGCGGCCGGCGGAGGAGTCGCGATCGCGGGAGACCTGGTTTCCGGGACCGGCGCCGGCGGCTGAGGCGCCCGTCCGGGCTCTGGGTTGACCGCGTATCCGGTGGGCAACCGCAGCGGCTGAAGCCCCATCGCCAGCACCTTTTCGCGCTTCGGCCGCGGCTCCTTATAGTCCTCGGGCGGAGTGGGGGCTCGCCGGCTGTAAAGGTGGTCCAGCCGCAGCTCGACACCGTGGGCGGCCAACTGGCCGAGGAGATGATGAAGCTGAACGATGGACGGCCGGTGCTGGCTGTCGGCCGGTAGCGCCGCATACGGCCGGCCCCGCAAGATGTCGTCGATGAAGGACGTCAGGTTGCCGCGCGGCCCCGCCTCGACGAAGATGCGGACTCCGCTTTCGTACATGGCCTCGATCGTCTCGCGGAAGCGGACCGTGCGGGCCCAGTGGACGGCCGCCAGATCCCGGATCTGGTCCGGGTCGGACGGGAAAGGGGCGGCGGTCACGCACGAGTAGAGGGCGATCTCCGCAGGCGCGATCGCCACCTGCCGGAAATGCTCGAGCACACTCTCGGCGAAGGTTTGAAACCAGGGAGTGTGATAGGCCCGGTCGAAAGGCAATTCCTGGCAAATGGCGGAACCGCCGTCGAGGGCCCGTTTCATAGACTCGACGACGCTGTCGGAGCCGAACAGAACCACCTGGTGAGGGCAGTTGTCCAGTGCAACAAAGACGCTGTCCCGATGCTGTTCGATCAGCCTGTCCAGCAGGCTCCGGTCCGCGCCGGCGACCGCCATGAGCACTCCGTTGGGAATCCGCCCCGCGGAGCTCCACCGCTCGAACACGCGGTTCACGCCCAGGATGTGGCGGATCAGGTCCTCTTCGGTCGCCGTCCGGACCACGCGCGCGGCCAGCAAGGCCGAATGCTCCCCGGTGCTGTGCCCGGCCATCGCGTCCGGCCGGATCCCCAGGTTTTCGAGCACCGCCCATACGGCCATGTTGGCGCTGAAGACGGCTTCCGCCCCGATGTCCATAGACCACAACCGGCTCTCGTCGGCGCCCGAGGCCAGAGGATAAATGAAATCACTCAGCCGGTAGTGCCGGGTGTGATTCTCGAAGGCCCGGTCCATCAGGTCGAGCCAATGCCGTGCCTCGGGGAAGTGAATGCAGAGATCCGCCAGCATCTGGGGATATTGGGCGCCTTCCCCAGGGAAGACCACGGCGAGTTTGCCGTTGCTCCGCGCCAGCGGTTCGCGGAAGTAGTAGATACCTTCCTTCATCCTCAGGCGTGCGGTCTTGGGGTCCGGTAGCTTCGCCAAGGCCTGGTCGAGCTTCCGGACGAGGTCCTCGCGCGAGGTGGCCACCACGGCCAGGCGGCACGATTCCCGCGGGTGGCGGCAGTTCCGGTCCCACGCGATATCTCTTAACTCTACGGCCGGATCCAGGCCCGACACTTGGTCGCGAAACGCCGTGATCTCCCGGCGCAACTCCTCCTCGCGGGCCGCGGAAACAACGAACAATTCGCTGTCCCAGCGATGCTGAAGCCACGGCGCCTGGTTCGGGCCGGTGTATTCCTCAAGCACGGTGTGCGCGTTGATGCCGCCGAAACCGAACGCGTTCACGCCGGCGCGCCGGGGAGAGGTCGAAGAGCCGTGGATCCACGGCCGGGTCTCGGAATTCACGTAGAGATTCGAACTCTCCAAACCGAGCTTAGGATCGGGGTTTTCGCAGTGCAGCGTGGGCGGCAGCACCTTGTGATGCAGGGCCAGCGCGGCCTTTATGATGCCGGCGGCCCCGGCGGCCGGCATCGTGTGCGAGATCATCGACTTCACCGAGCCCAGGGCGCATCGCGGCGTCTCACTGCGGCGCTCGCCCATCACGTTCCGCAACGCTTTGATTTCCACGCTGTCACCCAACGGGGTCCCCGTGCCGTGGGCTTCAATCAGGCCGACCGTCGCGGGATCCACCTGGGCGTCCTCATAAGCCCGCCGAAGCGCCAGTTCCTCGCCCTCGAGTCGCGGCGCCAGCAGGCCGGTGGCGCGCCCGTCGCTGGCGATGCCCACCCCCTTGATCAGGGCATAGATCCGGTCGCCGTCGGCCTCGGCGTCGGCCACCCGTTTGAGCACCAGCATCCCCACGCCTTCGCCCAGCAGAGTGCCGTCCGCCTCCGCGTCGAAAGGACGAATCCGGCTGCTCTTGGACAACGCCTGGATCTGCGAGAAGATCGCCACGATGACTGGCGGCACCGAGGCGTTGACGCCGCCCACCACGGCCAGGTCGCAGCGCCCCGACTGGAGATCGCGTACGCCGTGATCCACCGCCACCAGCGATGAGGCGCAGGCCGCGTCCACGATGTAGTTGGCGCCCATCAGGTCGAGCCGGTTCGCGATGCGTCCCGTGATGACGTTCGGCACCAGCCCGGCCGCGATGTCGGCGTGGAACGGGGGGAGGCTGGCCTTGAGCTGCTCTTTGATCTCCGCCAGTTGCTGGTCGCTGTAATCCGGATGAAGCTGCCGGAGCACGCGGATCACGGCGTCGACGACGACGACGTGCTGAAGCGAATTGGTGTTGCCGCGGTTGACGTAGGTGCCCCGGCCGATGATGACTTCCGTGCGTTCCCGCCACTCCGGCTTGTGGAGGTAACCGGCGTCGGACAATGCGTCGTAAGCCGCCCGCAGAGACAGGAAGTGATCCGGTTCGGCGCCGTCGACCACGTTGGGCATCACCCCGTAGCGGGCCGGGTCGAAGGTAGCCAGCGAGCCGAGAAAGCCGCCCCTCTTGCAGTAGGTGCGGTCGTTGTCCCGGCTGTCCGGATCGTAGTAGAAATCCGCCTCCCAGTCCGGCGGCGGATCGCTCACCGCGTCCACCTTGGCCAGGATGTTCTCCCAGTAGCTGCGCACATCCTTCGCGCCGGGATAGACGCAGGCCATGCCGATGATCGCGATGTCCCGCGAGCCCGGTTTCATGAGGACATCCTCGCGGCGCCCCGTGCCTCGCCGGCGGATTTGTCCGGGAGCGCCTCCTGGCTCCAAGGCCCTTCACCCAGGCACACCAGCGCATCGTCCGTCCCGGCGCACTCGATCTCGCGGCGCACCGCTTCGCATCCGGCGCCGACCGGAATCGGCACGATGCCCCGGGCCAGGAACTGCTTGCGCACCTCTTCGGACGCCATGCCCACCTGGTCCCACGGTCCCCAGTTCATGGCCACCACACGCCTGGCCCAGCGCGCCGCCAGGACGAGAGCCAGCCCGTTCATGAACCCGTTGGCCACGGCATAGTCCGCCTGGCCGCGATTCCCGAACGCCGCCGTAATCGACGACATGAAGATCAGGCAACGAAGCCCGTCGGCGCGCAGCAGCCGGCTGAGGGAGAACGAGCTGTCGGCTTTGGTATGAACCACGCGGTCGAACGACTCGGGCGTCTTGTCGCGGAGGAGCTTGTCCTCGATCACACCGGCTCCGTGAATCACGACATCCAGGCGCCCGTGGTCGGCGTAGATATGTTCGATGAGCGCTCCCAGGGCGCGCTCATCGCGCGCATCCACCGCGTGGTACTCCACGTGCGCGCCGTGCACGCGAAGCTCGTCCAGCGTCCGCCGGATCTCGCGGTTCTTGACGATCCGCTGGAACGCGGCTTCCACATCGGCGATCTTCACCTTGCCCCCGCCGGCGCTCAGGCGGGCCACCAGCGCGCTCTTCAATTCGCCGGGCTCGATAGCCCGGGCGATCTCCGGGGGTTCGGCGTCCGGAGTGAGCGCCGCCCGCCCCGCCAGGATCAGCTTCGGCCGGTAATGCCTGGCGAGATCCCGCGCGATCTCGGCCGTGATGCCCCGGGCGCCGCCGGTGAGAAGGAACACCCAGTCCCGCCCCACCACGCCGCTGGGGGGAGCGAGCGAGGCCCGCTCGGGCTTCACCGTCAACCGCCGGTCCCCCGGCAGCCCCACCTGCAAGGGGCCGCTGGAGGCGCAGATCTCGTCGCTGAGCTTGCGCGCCAAAATCGCCAGCGGATCGGAAACATCCAGATCGATCACCGCGCACCGGACCCCTTCCAACTCGGTGGCCGCGGTCTTGACGAAATCCGCGACGGCGTGGTGCGTCAGCGGCGCGGCGGCAGAGGGCTTCAGGCCGAACTCCCCGCCCCGGCCGGTGGCGGCCGCCAGCAGCGCGCCGCCGGCTTTGCCGATGCGCTCCAGATCCGGTTGGGTTGTCCGGGCCAGTGCATAGAGGCTTCGGGCGTCGGTCCGCACCGCCTCCCGCCAGTCGTCCAGGCCGGAATCAAGAGTGGGCCGCCCGGCGCGTAACGGCAGCAGATGGATAACTGCCCCCACCGGGCCGTGGCTGCTCCGGACCGCCTCCACCAGCGCCTCAACCGCCTCGTAACTCGTCAAATCGAGACTATACACACCGTTCGCGGTGAGTAGCGCTTCCCGGCTGTGGCGCACCAGGAACGGACGCTCGCCGCCCGCTCGCAGAGTTTCCGCAAGCTGCGTGGCGAGTCCGGTTTCGTCGTCGGTAATCAGCGAAACCCGCCCAGGGAAGAACACCGGCGCGGAGCGCTCACGCCGATCCGGCACGGTGACTAAGCGGAAGCGGGGCGCTTCGCTGCGAGTATCCCGT